>NZ_CEZJXU010000028.1:0-11336 GCF_983023055.1 Dethiosulfatibacter sp.
GAAAGCTTTTTTGAATCATTTACACCGTCAATAAGAAGTCTTTCGGGCATTATTACAGCACATGCTGTTACATCTCCGGAAAGACATCCCCTTCCTACTTCGTCAATGCAGGCAATATTGTTATAACCTTTTTCATGAAGCTCATTTTCTATCTTAAGCATTTTTCGGCTTCTCCAAGGTAAGCTTTCCTAACTTACCACTTCTGAAATCGCTAATTATAAGCCTCGAAACCCTCTCGTAATCCAATTCATCACCTTTCAGTATACACCCGTTTTTACGTGCTATATCATCGATGATAACGTGTATTTCCTTGTTCTCAGTTTCGATTTGATATTTATTAATCAAGCTACTTTTATAATTCTTATTTAAGAATTCTACTATATATTTAGCAATGGCATTTTTATTAAGAATCTCTTCCCTTATTGCCCCTGTAGCAGCAAGATTGTATCCCTGAATATCATTTTCTATTTTAGGCCAAAGTATTCCGGGTGTATCAAGAAGATCTATTCCATTTTTCACTTTAATCCACTGTTTACATTTTGTAATACCCGGTCTATCTCCAATATTGGCCCCTTTTCTTTTTGCTATTCGGTTTATAAAAGTAGATTTCCCAACATTCGGTACTCCAACTACCATCGCTTTCAATTGTCTGTTGAAATAACCTTTCTTTTTGTATTTAGATAAAATTTCATCAGCTATATCGCTTATAGAATTAAAAAATTTTGCCGTAGAGTCCTGGGTAGAATTGTACAAAATACAATTTACATTATCTTTCGTATATTCTTTCCTCCACATCTCGGAAATTTTTGGATCTGCAAGATCAGACTTGTTCATCAATATTATATGATGCTTGTTTGCCGATATATTTTTTAATATTGGATTTCTACTGCTTTGTGGTATTCTTGCGTCAACAATTTCTATAATCAAGTCTACTAATTTTAAATTATCCCTTATCATTTCATTGGTCTTTTTCATATGACCGGGATACCAATTTATTGCCATAATAATCTCCTATATTTTAAATTCTAAGATTAAAAATCTTTCGAATATTTGTTTATTAATGTTGAAAAGCTATTATTTCTATTTAATCATTATATGAGTTTTACTAAGAAAAAATGAGGACTAGAAAGTCCTCATTATCTATCTATATATCTTCTTCTCTTTAACTTTTGCAGATTTACCAGTTCTTTCTCTAAGATAGAATAATCTAGCTCTTCTAACTTTACCACTTCTAACAACTTCAAGCTTTTCAACTCTTGGTGAATGTACTGGGAATGTTCTTTCAACACCTACACCGTATGATATTCTTCTTACAGTAAATGTCTCTCTAACGCTTCCGCCTTGTCTCTTTAAAACAGTACCTTCAAATACTTGAATTCTTTCTCTGTTACCTTCCTTGATTCTATAGTGAACCTTTACTGTATCACCAACATTAAATTCTGTTAAACTTTCATTTAGTTGTTCTTGCTCAATAGCTTTTATTAAGTCCATAGTATACCTCCTTTTGTAGCGTTCTTGCAATCAAATTACAGCGGACCGCCGTATACTCCATGTATTATATCACAATCAAATGCTCTAATCAATAATTATTTTGAAAAGTATTTATTTAATTCATTATATTCTTCAATAAGCTCATCTCTACCATCAATAAGGTCAGGCCTGTATATGAGAGTGTGCTCTATTGACTTGTATCTTCTCCATTTTTCTATCTCAGCATGGTTGCCTGATAATAGTATATCAGGAACCTTAAGTCCCATGAAATCCTGAGGTCTCGTATATTGAGGATGCTCAAGAAGAACATCATAATGTGATTCCGATGTAAAGGATTCCTCGCCACTTAATACTCCAGGTAACAACCTCGCTATGGAATCAACCAATACTGCAGCAGGAAGTTCTCCTCCAGTCAACACATATTCACCTATGGAAATGGATTCATCTATATAATTGTCAATTATTCTCTGGTCCAAGCCTTCATAGTGGCCTGCAATAATTATTATCTCATCTTCCTCAGCCAGCCTTTTGACAATATTTTGGCTAAGGTTTTTCCCTTTTGGAGACATGTATATAACCTTTGATTTTTGATTTCTGTTTTGCATAAGGGCATTGTATACCGGTTCAGGCTTCAAAAGCATTCCAGGACCCCCACCATAAGGATAATCGTCAACTTTTTTATGCTTGTTTTCGGAATAGTCTCTTAATTGTATATATTCAATTAAGAGTTTCTCGTCCTTAACAGCCCTTCCTATTATACTTACAGATAGAATACTCTCAAGCATTTCAGGAAAAAGGCTTATCAATTTAAACTTCACGACAACAATCCTTCAATCTTCTTTATTGTCATCCTGCCCTGATTAATGTCAACAGACTTGACCACATCCTTAATGGCAGGTATTAAAAGTTCTTTGTTATTGTCCAGCTCGTAGACGTCATTGGCTCCTGTCTGGTATACATAAGTAATCTTGCCAAGATAATTTCCTTCAAGATCGAAAACCTCAAGACCTATTAGATCTGAAACAAAATATGAATCTTCTTCAAGAGTCACCCTCTGTGTCTCGTCGATTATTATATATTTATTCATGTATTTTTCAACAAGATTTATATTATCCAAACCCTTAAGCTTAAGGTATACCATGCCTTTCGTATATCTAACTCCGACAATATCCAAACGTTCTTCAGTATCTTCTATATAAACATAGTCAAAGTCGTTAAATCTTTCCATATCATCTGTAAGACAAATACATTTGACTTCTCCTTTTAAACCATGTGTGTTTACAATTTTACCAACTCTTATTATTTTTTCCATTACTACCTCGTCTAAATATTAAAAACTTCGGAATATCAATATCCTAAGTTTTTTACATTGTCCAAACAATCCAATTTCACGAGAATTAAATTCTCATGAAATTGAACCATTGGATTCTTCATTCGTTCCAGCAAATTTCCATTATAATTTCTACATGATCATCTTGATACACCATGAAAATATAAGGATTAGCGTTAGCTAATCCTTACTGAATTATTTCTATTATAACTCTTTTATTGTCCTTAGTGGCAGCTGCTTTTACAAGGGTACGTAACGCTTTAGCTATTCTGCCTTGTTTCCCAATGATTTTACCCATATCATCAGGTGCAACTTTCAGTTCGATAATTAGGGATTGACTACCTTCTATTTCATTCACACTAACTTCTTCTGGATTATCTACAAGTGACTTAGCAATATATTCTACTAATTCTCCCATTTAATGCACCACCTTTATTTGCTTTCTTCTCTTTTATCATAGACACCGTTTTTCTTAAACAAAACATTTACAGTATCTGTGGGCTTCGCACCATTATTCAACCATTTGATTGCGCTTTCTTCGTTGATCTTAATAATCTTAGGCTCTACTACTGGATTATAGTAACCTATTTCCTCGATAAATTTTCCATCTCTAGGCGATCTTGAATCTGCAACAACTATTCTATAAAAAGGCTTCTTTTTTGCACCCATTCTTTTCAATCTTATTTTTACTGCCATTATATTCACCTCCTAATTTAATTTGTTTTTGATTTGAAAATCAAATCATTTATATATTAAAGACTTACATCTTAAATAACTTTATTTCTTAAAAAGGCATTTTAAAGCCACCACGCTTCTTCATTGTCTTTTCCATTGATCCCATCTTCTTCATCATCTTCCTTGTCTCGTTGAACTGCTTCAAAAGACGGTTGACTCTCTGTACCGAGGTACCACTTCCAGCTGCAATTCTTTTTCTTCTGTTGCCGTTGATGATTGACGAATCATTTCTTTCTTTCTTTGTCATTGACTGAATTATAGCCTTGATATATACAAGCTCCTTCTCGTCAATTTTAATGTTTTTTAGTTGCTTTGAGTTGGCTCCTGGAATCATCTCAAGTAGTTGATCCAAAGGTCCAAGATTTTGCATCTGTTCCATCTGCATCAGGAAGTCATCAAAGGTAAACTGCATGCTTTTCAACCTTTGTTCCATTTCCTTTGCCTGATCTATGTCAAAGGATTCTTGGGCTTTCTCAATAAGGCTTAATACATCACCCATTCCAAGTATCCTTGATGCCATCCTATCCGGATAAAACGGTTCCAAATCCGACATTTTTTCACCGGTTGTAACAAACTTTATAGGCTTGCTAGTTACTGCCCTCAGGGATAATGCTGCTCCACCTCTTGCATCGCCATCAACCTTTGTCAGAATAACACCTGAAATTTCCATTGTTGAATTAAAAGCTTCAGCTATTTTAACAGCATCCTGTCCAGTCATTGAATCAAGTACAAGAAGTATTTCTCGAGGGCTAAGACTGGATTTAATCTGCTGAAGTTCACCCATTAGAGCTTCATCTATATGAAGTCTTCCGGCAGTGTCTATAATCAATACATCATTGCCATTCTTTTTAGCTTCCTTATATGCTTCTTCGGCAATTTTTACAACATTTTTTTCTCCCTCTATCTTGAATACGGGAACATCTATGCCCTTACCTACTACTTCCAACTGTTTTATTGCAGCTGGTCTATATATGTCACAGGCCGCAATTAATGGCCTTTTGTTTTGCTTTTTGAATTTCAATGCAAGCTTACCAGATGTTGTAGTCTTACCAGCTCCCTGAAGACCACACATCATTATAACTGTTATATCATCGGAAAAATCGACTTTTGACTCGCTTTCTCCCAAAAGCTTGATCATTTCCTCGTTTACTATCTTTACAACCTGCTGTCCAGGAGTCAAACTATTCATAACCTCGGAACCAAGAGCACGTTCCTTAAGTGTTTTTATGAAATCCTTAACCACCTTGAAGTTTACATCGGCCTCCAATAGTGACAGTTTTATTTCCCTCATGGCATTGTTGATATCTTTTTCAGTCAGTTTTCCCTTGCCTTTTAGTTTGTTTAATGCTCCCTGTATCTTATCAGACAAACTCTCAAATATCATATTATCACCTATAAAGAATCAATCAGACCATCAATAATTTGAACTATATCCTTTTGGTCAAAATCGTTCCCGTTCATATTATTTTTCAATAGTTCCAGCTTTTCTCTTATGTTGTCGTTCCTGTCTATCAAACCAAGTTTTTTTTCAAAATTTTCTAGGTTGCCTTCAGCTCTTTTTAAAAGATCGTGAACTCCCTGTCTTGACATATCAAATATTTCCGATATCTCAGCAAGACTTAGGTCCTGGAAATAGTAAAGGTCCAAAACATCCTTGTGTTTATCCTTTAATATATTTGAATAGTAATCAAACAATCTGCCTATTCGTTCATATTTATCCAACATACATAAACCGCCTGTAAAGTTTTTACCTTGACAAGTAGTTATTGTAATGTATTATTGTGCAGTTGTCAATAGTTTATTCAAATATTGCATCAACAAATTTATTGGAATCAAAAGGTTGAAGATCATCAATCTGTTCTCCCAGTCCCACATATTTTACAGGCACTCCTATTTCCTTTTGAATAGGTACGATTATTCCACCTTTTGCAGTACCGTCAAGCTTTGTGAGAATTATTCCATCTATATCCGCAGCTTCCTTGAATGTCTTTGCCTGTATTATTCCATTTTGTCCGGTTGTTGAATCTATGACCAGATAAACCTGTTTGAAGGCTGATTCATATTCCTTGTCCACAACTCTGAAAATCTTGTTGAGTTCGTTCATGAGATTTTTCTTGTTGTGAAGCCTTCCTGCAGTATCACAGATAAGAATGTCAGCATTTCTTGATTTAGCTGCCTGTACAGAATCGAATATAACAGCAGCAGGATCACTACCTTCCTTGTTTGCTATAAGATCAACACCTGCTCTATCGCACCAAATCTGAAGTTGTTCAACCGCCGCTGCTCTGAATGTGTCACCTGCAGCCACCAAAACATTTTTGCCCATAGATCTGTATCTGTTTGCCAGCTTTCCAATTGTTGTTGTCTTTCCCACACCATTTACTCCAATAATAAGAATTACCGTTGGTGTTTTCATGTTTGAATCATCAGATTCATCATCAGTGTGGATTATTTCCTTCAAGTATTCCTTCAGCTTAACTTTTATTTCATCAGGTGTCTTAAGTTTTTCTGTCTTGACGCAGTTTTTCAAGTGTTCAATAATATCCAAAGTTGACTCTACTCCAATATCAGAACCTATAAGAATATCCTCAAGGTCCTCAAGAAGTTCGTCATCAATTTTGGTATACATGCTGAATACACCGTCGATTTTAGATGCAAACTCGTCCTTTGTTTTCTTTAATCCATCTGTAAATTTCTTGAAAATATTTATTGCCATATTTCCTCCTAAATATTATAATTTGAAAGTTTCATGGATACCAGCTTTGTAACCCCTTGTTCTTCCATTGTTGTTCCATACAAGGTGTCTACAAACTCCATGGTTCCCTTTCTATGTGTTATTACCAAAAATTGTGTTTCCTTTGAAAATTCCTTAAGATATGCAGCAAATCTATATACATTCGCATCATCAAGGGCTGCTTCTATTTCATCAAGTATGCAAAAAGGAGTGGGATTTATTCTAAGTATTGAGAATAATAATGCTATGGCGGTCATTGCCTTTTCTCCCCCTGACATTAATGAAATTTTGTTAAGCTTTTTTCCAGGAGGCTGTGCATATATTTCTATATCACTATTTAGTAGGTCGCTTTCATCAGACATGACTATGTCAGCTTTTCCTCCATCGAAAAGACTTACAAATACCGACTTGAACTGCTCCCTTATTTTACCGAATTCTTCGCCGAACTGTTTTTTCATTTTGTAGGCAAGCTCGCTTATTACCCTGTTCAACTTTTCTTTTGCCTTGTCAAGATCATCCCTTTGTTTTACAAGGAATTCGTATCTTTCCGACACGGTATTATACTCTTCGATTGATCCTATATTTATATCTCCAAGGCTTTTTATGGCTTTTTTTGACTTTCTCACTGTTTCCTTCAACTTTGTCATGCTTAAAGATTCATCTTTGTACTCACAGCACATTGCATAACTCATTTCATAATCTTCCCACATCTGATTTGATATGGAAGCTATTTTGTTTTCTGTGATTTCAATCTTCGCTTTTATTGAATTATTTTCAATTCCCAATTCTCCAATGAGCCTTGTATCTTCATTCATACTTTTTTGAATTCCATACTGCAGTTCCTGGTTCTTTTTCTTAAGTTCCCTGGTTTCTGACAGTTTCATATCAAGGGACTTCACCTTGTGGGAAAGCACCCTGTTTGATTCCTCTGTAGCAAAGGAATCAGAATCCAAGTCCCTTAATTGAGCATTATTTTTTTTAATTAACTCTTTGCTATTATCGACAGTTGATTTTTCGGCAATAATTCTGTTTTCAAAATTCCCAGCTTCAATCAATACATTTTTTTTACTGTTCATCAGCTCTGAAATCTTGATTTTATAGTCTGTAATTCCAACCCTTCTGCTTTCAAGCCCTTCTACAGAATCCTTGTAAGAACTGTTACTTTCTTCCAATTCATTTTCAATGGATTGAATTTTATCCTTGTACACATCCAGTTCATGGTTCCTTTTGTCCTTTTCTGAAAGATAATTCTTTCTTTCTATTTTCAGAAACTCGAAGTCTTCTTCCAGTTTGGTCTTTCCAGACTGGATTCTTTCAAGCTCTTCTTTAAGATATTTAGTTTCAAGTATGCTGTTCTTTATATCTGTATCAACATTATTCAAGGAAGTTCTTGAATTTTCATTCCTTAAATCAAGCTCTAGAATTTTGTCTGAAATATTATTGTTTCTGTCGCTTTCATCCTCGCCTTCCTTAACAGCCTGAGATGCAAGGTCTTCCAATTCGTTTATTTCTCTTTTTCTTCCAACAAGGTTAATACGATTCTTTATTGTACCACCTGTAATTGATCCTCCAGCATTAACGGTTTCTCCTGAGACAGTTACAATTTTTGCACTGTAATTTATACTTTTGGCAATCTTTATTCCATTTTCAATATTATCGGTTAATATTACCCTTCCCAAAAGATATTCTATTATGTTTTTATATTTGTTTTCATAATTGACCAACTCACTAAATACACCTATGCAGCCTTTGGATTTCAATTCATTCAATTCACGAGGATTCAATTTTCTGGGTTTAATTGTATCAATGGGAAGAAAAGTAATCCTTCCGATATTTCTCTTCTTCAAATAGGATATTATTTCCGAAGCATTCCTTTCACTTTCAATAAGAATGTTTTGAACAGCACTTCCCAATGCCACTTGAAGTGCCTTTTCATAGGATTTATCAGCTTCTACCAGTTCCGCCACTACTCCTATAATGCTTCTATTGAATACATTGTTATTTTTACAATCAATCATGAACCTTTGAACGCTCTTGTAATATCCGTCATATGATTCCTGCATTCTGCTCATAATCTTTTTTTTAGATTCGATTTCATTGAAGCTGTTTTTTATTCTAATAAGTTCCTTGTCCGATTCATTTTTTTTAAGTTTCAAATCCTTTGTTTCAGAGACTGTTTTCTGTACTTCTTCAGCCAACTTTTTCTTTTTCGCCATATTTATTTCATGCAATTCATTGCTTTCAGTAATATTCTCAAATATCCTTTTTTCGGATTCCTCAGCAGTGGAGTATTCCGTCTCAAGACTTTCATATCTATTTTCAAGGTTTAATATGAGAGAATCAGCAATATTTATTTTACTTTTAGTTTCCGTCTGTATGTTGTACATCGCAAAAACATCATTTTTCTTCATTTCAATGGCCTTTTGAATGCTGTTACTCTCTTCTATATGATTTTCCAGTTCTCGTTCCTTTTCAAGAAGCATTTTCCTGTTGCCGTCAATTTCACTCTTTACCTTGACTACTTCACTTTTGCATCTATCAATTTCTTCAGACCATTCATAAACTCTTTCGTCACTGTTTTTCAATGTGTTTTTGATCTTCTCATTTTCAGATTCAAAAAGAAGCCTCTTTTCTTTATGAAGCTTTAGGGTGCTTTCATTTTCAAGATATCTCTTGTTGAATCCCGAATATTCAAGTTCATCATTTGAAATTTCTTCATCCAAAGATTTATTTTCTGAAATCAGCTTCTCAAATTTATCTCGGCTGCTTTCCAGTTTTTTTTCTTTTTTTTTCAATTCCTCTATTTTACTTTTTAATTGTTCTTTCATATTTTCTAGGAATTCATTTTGAATATCGTAATCCCTAGATAACAAATTAAGCTCCCCCGATTTCAAGGTGTTTTTCAATTCCAGATATTTTTCCGCAGATTCCTTCTGTATTCTCAAAGGTTCAATACGTTGTTCGATTTCTGAAATTATATCATTAACACGTTCAATATTTTCTTCTGTTTTAGATAGTTTCCTAATGGATTCTTCTTTTCTTGTTTTAAACTTGACTATTCCTGCAGCCTCTTCAATTACTTTTCTTCTTGTTTCGGATTTTGCTCCAACAATATCCTCAACTCTTCCCTGTCCTATGATAGAATAGCCATCTATTCCTATTCCAGTGTTCATAAACAATTCTCTTATCTCTTTAAGCCTTGTTGATGTTTTATTAAGAAGATAATCACTTTCTCCAGTTCTAAAAACTCTTCTTGTAATACATACTTCATGATACTCGATTGGAAGCCTTTTATCTGAATTGTCAAATACCAGGTTCACTTCCGCATATCCCAGAGGTTTCCGTTTTTCCGTACCTGCAAAAATAACATCCTCCATTTTAGTTCCTCTAAGAGTCTTGGCACTCTGTTCACCCATAACCCACTTGAACGCATCAGAAATATTGCTCTTCCCACTACCGTTAGGGCCAACTACGGCTGTAAATTCAGAATTTATTTTTATAACTGTTTTTTCAGGAAAGGATTTGAATCCATTAATTATTATTTCCTTCAAATACATATCCGGGCTCCTCGTAAGTTTTTATGAAAAAATCAAAGAATTTTTTTATTTCAACAGTAACTTCCATATCATTAAATTTCAACAAAACCATATTTTCTTCCGTTCCTTCCTTGAACTTGATTGATGCTAGAGCTAGCTTATCAATCAAAACCTTCTTTCCCATACCCTTTATGCCTGAAAACGAATTGATAGTTGTCTTGTCGCACTCAACCGTCAATTCATCCAATTCACAGTCCTTCAGCATCCAAACCAGACTGCTTGTCATTATATTGGTCAATACCAACTGCCTGTAGGAAGGGTGAAAGGGGCCACCAGAAATATCGCTGTCGTAATTGATATTTTCAGTAGTCTGAAGTCCCACTCTTATTATTTTTATTCGCGCCATTTCATAGAGGGAATATATATACGAGACCAAGTTAACGCTTTCATCAAGACTTGGAGGGTTGTAGGAACCTTCCTTGAAAAGCTCCTCCATCTTTGTATCTTTTATTGTAAGAGCTGGATAAATTCTTACAATATCAGGTTTCATTTCGATGGATTTTTTAGCAGTTTCTATATCTTTCAAAGAACTGCTTCCATAAACTCCCGGCATTACTTGATGCCCTAGAACAAGGCCTCTTTCCTTGATTAGTCTGCTTGCTTCTACAGTATCTTCAGTTGTATGGCCTCTGTTGATTTTATATAATACGTCATTGTCTAAAGACTGCACACCAAGTTCAATGATGTCAACACCATAAGATTCAAGCATATCCAGGATTTGCTTATCGATTGCATCAGGTCTTGTAGACAATCTGATTCTATCAACAAGCTTCCTATTCTTGTAGCTAAAGGCAATCTCCAGAATGCTTTTTTGAAGTTCAATATCTATGGCTGTAAAGCTTCCTCCAAAAAAGGCTATTTCAACTTCATATTTTTCAGTATCTATGGTTGAAAGGAATTCCTTTATATCATTTGCTATTTCATTAATATCCAAATACTTTCCCTTGCCAGTAATTTTCTTTTGATTGCAAAATATGCAGTCATTTGGGCATCCCTGGTGAGGAATGAAAATTGGTATTATCTTAGTCTTCTTTCTCATCTATGCATCCTCTGCTAGCCAGTGCCGACATTGCAGCTTCCTGTTCTGCATTCTTCTTACTCTTTCCCTGACCTCGTCCTATTGTCTGTTTGTCAAGGTATACTCTGATATAGAATGTCTTGTCATGGTCAGGTCCTTCTTCCTTGTAAACCTTATATCTTATTTTCTTTGAAGGATCATCCTTTTGTATGATTTCCTGAAGTTTGGTTTTAAAGTCCATGTTAAGCTTTCCAGTAACCGCCAAATTCACATATTTCTTGAACCTAGGCAGAAAGAGTCCTTTGACATTGTCCATATTACTGTCAAGAAATATGGCGGCAATTATCGCTTCAATGCTATCAGCCAATATTGATTTTCTTTCCCTTCCACCTGTTGTTTCCTCTCCTTTTCCAAGGAGTAAAAATTTGCCAA
>NZ_CEZJXU010000029.1:0-11151 GCF_983023055.1 Dethiosulfatibacter sp.
GGACTTCAGATAATATCTCCAGGAGTATTCCTTGTAGCAACTACTATCATCTGTGCAATCGTTTCCATAGCGACGGGAAGTTCATGGACAACTGCGGGTACCGTAGGTATTGCACTAATAGGTATTGGAGAAGGTCTTGGAATACCTCTTGAAATAGTTGCAGGAGCAATAATCTCTGGAGCATATTTCGGAGATAAATTATCTCCACTTTCAGACTCAACAAACCTAGCGCCTGCAATGGCAGGATCGGAGCTTTTTGAACATATAAGACATATGCTATACACTACTGTTCCAAGTTTTATCATAGCATTGATTCTTTATGGAATCATTGGAATGAAATACGCAGGAAACAGTATTGACTCACAAAGTATTAAGATAATACTTGAAGGTATCAGTTCACAGTTTACAGTAAGCCCAGTGCTTCTAGTGCCACCTTTACTGGTAATATTCATGGTTGTATTCAAGATTCCTGCAATACCTGGCCTAATAGGCGGAACTGCTGTAGGAGCAATC
The DNA here is from genome assembly GCF_983023055.1 of Dethiosulfatibacter sp. Lineage (NCBI taxonomy): Bacteria > Bacillati > Bacillota > Tissierellia > Dethiosulfatibacter > Dethiosulfatibacter sp. Next base: position 514 of record NZ_CEZJXU010000029.1, read on the forward strand.
TTTGCAGTAATATTCCAAGGAGCTAACCTTGGAGCTATAATAGATTCTGTGCATTACGGATTTGTTTCAGAGACAGGAGTTGCAGCTGTTGACACCCTTCTTTCAAGAGGTGGAATTGACAGTATGATGTGGACTATATCACTTATAATCTGCGCAATGTGCTTCGGTGGAATAATGGAAAAGACTAAAATGCTTGAAGAAATAGCAAGGAAGATACTAACATTAGCGCACAGCACAGGTTCAGTAGTTCTTTCGGCAGTTCTTACTGCAATAGCATGTAACTTTGTTGCTGGAGACCAGTATTTGTCAATAGTTATAACTGGAAGGATGTACAAGGATGTATTTGAAGAGAAGGGACTTCATCCGAAGAACCTTTCAAGGGTACTTGAAGATTCAGGAACACTAACTTCAGCACTTGTTCCATGGAATACCTGTGGAGCATTTATGTACAAGACTCTTGGAGTTCATCCATTTGCCTATGCACCCTATGCATTCCTCAACCTGCTGAATCCGTTGATTTCAATATTCTATGGATACACAGGAATTACAATGGAAAAAATCAAAAAGTCAAAGGAAGAGAAAAAAGAAGCAAAATCAGAGGAATCTGTTGAACAGACAGCATAACTAAGTAATAATTGTGGGAATGGTTTATCGGGTTTAGAACGTTATATAATACACAGGAACCGCCGGTTTAATTGCCGGCGGTTCCTTTTATAGCTTAGGTAAGTTAAAATTGTAACAGTGTAATATGCTTCATGATATAATATAAGTCTATAGAGACACAAGATGTTTGATTAATATGCAGTGAATAATAAATAGATTATTAAGGGGATGGTTCTTTGAACAGATTTAAAATTGGTGAAATGGCAAAGATTAACAAGGTTACAATCCAAACGCTTAGACATTATGACAATATTGGGCTCCTTAAACCCTCTATGGTGGACGAGGATACTGGATACAGATACTACCATATAAACCAGAGCGCAAAGCTTGACCTTATTAATTATATGAAGCTTCTTGGAATGTCCCTTGACCAGATAAAGAAGCTCTTCGAAAAGAACGACCCCGAGCTTATTATTGAAAACCTAAACGAACAGCTTAAGTGGATTGAGGAAAACAAGAAAAAGCTTGAAATAATGGAAAGGGGTGCAATGAGGTTCAAGGAGAACCTTGGGGAGTATGCCAGGACCCTAGAAGATGAATCAGTTAACATTGTGGATTTTCCCGAGAGGAGGATATTTTGTTATAATAGTGGAATAAACATTTATGAGAAAGGCATAGAAACCTACGAGTATATGCTTAGGGAGTTGAAGAACCAGGTAGAGATCAATAACCTTCCAATGATATATTTCCACAATGTAGGATCCTTAATAAGAATGGATAATATCAAAGTTAGAGACTACAAGTCTACAGAAATCTTTGTATTTGTTGACACTGATTTCAGTAGGGATGAAGGATTTGAAAAAATAATGGGAGGTAATTATGCCTGTATATGCTTCAAAGGAGAGGAGGGTTTTGAAAATGAGCTCTACTATGCGGAAAAGCTCCTGGATTTTGTTGATGATAATGACTATGAAATTGTAGGAGAGTATCTCTGTGAGGTAATAACAGAACTTCCAGTCTTTAACGAAAACAGTAGAGGAATGTTCATCAGACTACAGGTTCCGATAAAATAAATAATAATCCTTGACCCTATTGTAACAATAGGGTTTATAATTAAGTTAGATAGACAAAGCGACTATGTCGCGTCATCCGCGTTAGCGGTGTTGTCCGCGTGGAAAGTTTACATTGAACGCAAAATACCAACGATTTAAGGGATTTTGCATATTTAGCTTTCCTAAGATAAATAAATCTCCGATTCTTACGTTCCCGCATAAAACATTGACAGAATAAGGAATTTAAGAACTATGGGTATTGAAGTGATTTTATGCCTGCCGTGATTGCAAAGGAGCTATTCGAATATTTCGAGTATGCTCCTGTTTTTGTGTTCGATTTTTATGTTCCTCGTTAAAATTCATAATTCTTTAGTTGGATGTATCATAAGCATTGTTAGGCAACAAGCATAGCAGCACTTGAAATATTAAAATGGAGAAAAAAGGAGGATTTTATGAAACCGGGAGTAATCAAAGTAAGGGTGAATCCTGATCTATGTCAGGGTTGCAGGGCATGTGAGTCTGTATGTTCTGTATTTCATCTGGGAGTAGTGGACCCAGCGGCTACAGGTATCAAAATTAGTGAAAAGAAAATGGGTCATTTTAAACAAAATGTATGTCAGCAGTGTTCTGACATGGTATGTGCAGAACATTGTCCGGTTGATGCCATATCAAGAGATTCATTTACCGGAGCTGTAACAATAAGCGATGCATGCATAGGTTGTGGTAAATGTGCGGAAGATTGTCCGATTGATGCAATAAGCATGATTGAATTTGAAGGTAAGCCTTTGGCTTACAAATGTGATTTATGTGGCGGAGTACCTGAATGTGTTAAAATCTGCCCTCGAAATGCGTTGGGATGGTGATGAGATGAAGGGTTATAAGAATTGTGTATTAAGGATAGATTTGAGTTCTAGAAACATAAGCAAGGAAAAGCTCAACATGGAATATGTTAAAAGATATCTTGGAGGAGAAGGTTATGGGGTTGCTCTTTTGTGGGATGAAGTCCCCCATGATACAGAGCCTTTGTCTGAGAAGAATATACTATCATTCAATACTGGACCTCTTACAGGAACTCCAATGGCTTCGGCATCAAGAATTTCAATCAATTTTCTTTCACCTTTGTCAAACACCATAGGGTCTTCAAACATGGGAAGTCACTTCGGTGCAGAAGTGAAATTTGCAGGTTATGATTCCATTTTATTTGAAGGTAAGGCGGATAAACCGGTAATAGTAGTAATAGAAAATGACAAGGTTGAAATCAAAGATGCAGCACACCTTTGGGGAAAGAACACCAGAGAAACAACAGAAATTCTTAATGAGGAACTGGGAAAGGAATACAAGATATCGTGTATAGGACAGGGCGGAGAAAACCTTTCAAGTATTGCTTGCATATTCAGCGATGACTGTTTTGCAGGAAGAGGTGGTGCTGGTGCTGTAATGGGATCCAAAAATCTTAAGGCAGTGGCAGTAAAAGGAAATGGAAAGATAGAAATAAACGACAAGGACAAGTTCCTGGAAATAAATGCAGTGGCCATAAGGGAAATTAGGGACGAAGTCTATACCTGGGGTCCGGTACATGGATACGGCACTCCTGCATGGCTTGACGGTGCCAATGAATGCGGGTTGCTACCTACAAGGAATTTCAGACAAAACCAGTTTGAAAAGCTCGAGCCGATTATGCCTACCCAACTGTGGAACAACCGGGAGAAGTTTGAAGTGAGAAGAAGAGCCTGTTATTCTTGTCAGCTTGGATGCCATAAATATATAGTGATGAAGAATTCAGACTACGGGGATGACATAGGTGTTGGAGAACTTGAATTTGAAACCATAGCTGCACTTGGACCAAGATGTGGAGTTAATTCATATGAAGATATTTCAATGGCCAATTATTATTTGACCATTTATGGTCTGGATACAATTTCGGGTGGAGCAACAATCTCAGCTGCAATGGAATGGTATGAGGAAGGAATAATCACCAGTGATGATCTTGACGGATTGGAACTTAATTTTGGAAACGGAAAGGCAATGGTGGAACTTTTAAGGAAAATGGGACTTAGGGAAGGTTGTGGAGACTTGTTTGCAGATGGTTCTCAGGTTGCAGCCGAAAAAATAGGTAAAAGAGCTCTTGACTATACAATGACTGTAAAGGGAATGGAAATTCCCGCTACGGATCCAAGGGGAAGCTCTGCCATGACTGTATCGTTGGGAACCTCTGAAAGAGGAGCCTGTCATATGAGGCCTTATGCAGCTACAATAGATGCTTTTGGATATCTTTATCCAGATCTTGGAGTAATAGAACCGAAAGATCCTTTCGACGACAAGGAATCAAAGGAATGGTTAAAATCTGTGAAGGAATTCTTTGTAGTTACAAACCTCATAGGTATCTGTGATTTCAATGTAATAAATTGTGAGCTTCACGCCACAACCCTTGCAGCTATCTATACAGCATTGACAGGAATAGAGACAGATAAGGAAGAGCTTCTAAGAAAGGCTGAAAGGACTATAGCTCTTGAAAGAGCGCTCAACTATGAGAGGGGATTCAGACGGGATGACGACAGACTTCCGAAACGTTTCATGACTGAAGAAGCTACTGCAGGACCTCCAAAGGGAAGGAAAGTAGACATGGAAAGCGCCCTTGACAAGTATTATGAAGCTTGTTCATACGACAAGGAAAAAGCAATTCCAACGAAGGAAAAATTCGAATCTCTTGGCATGGAAGATGTATACAATGGTCTTCTTGCAAATAAATAAGGTCCTATAAATACATATAATATTTAGGACAAATATTGAGGGTAACAACCCCTGTGGAAATCACTTGATTTTCACAGGGGTTGTTTGTTATAATACACTTAAATTTAAGAAATTATGGAAATTCGGGAGAAATATATGAACAAAAATGAAATAAACAGGATTCTAAAGCTCTCCAGAAGGGCGGGGAAGATTCTACTGGAAAATGGAGCCGAAACCTACAGGGTAGAGGAGACAATAAATCTAATATGCAACTCAAAGGGTATTGAAGATGCAAACTGCTTTGTTGTTCCAACTGGAATATTCATTAATATTGAGTATGATGGAGAATACTATTCAATCATCCATAGAACAAGTATCGAAAGAATAGATCTTGAAAGAATAGCAATGGTAAACAACTTCTCTAGAGGATTTGCATCGGGAAGCATTACTGTGACTGAAGCTGATAAGGATCTTGAAAGAATTGAAAATGCTCCTGAGTTTAAGAATTGGCAAATTATACTTGGTGGAGGTGTTGCAGGAGGCTTTTTCACCCTTTTGTTCGGAGGAGGACCCATTGAATTTTCTCTAGCTTTTCTAACAAGTATGTTTGTAATAATGTTTTCGCTTATATCAATAAAATACAAGTTTCCATTCTTTATGAAGAACTTTACAGGTGGTATTATAAACATGTTTGCTGCACTGATTTTCGTCAAGTCACTGGAATGTTTTGGAGTATATGCGGACATAGACAGCATAATAATAGGTTCACTTATGCCACTGGTACCAGGAGTTGCAATAGTCAACTCAATCAGAGATATAATATCAGGAGATTTTGTATCGGGAACATCAAGGATGATGGAGGCTGTATTAATTGCAGTAGCTCTGGCGCTTGGAGTAGGTACTGTTTTACAAGGGTATATTATGATATTTGGAGGCAGTATATGATACTTGATTTTATTTTTTCCTTCTTATGTACTTTCGGGTTTGGAATACTGTTTAATATACCAAGAAAACAGTTGGTCTTTGCTTCAATCGGAGGAGCCTTGGGATGGATAGTGTATTCAATATCGCTTGTTCAGTTTGATTCTGTTGTAATGGCAGCCTTTACAGGAGCTCTTGCAGTAGGTTTTTATAGTGAAATTATGGCTAAGGAAAGAAGGGTCCCTGCTACAGTATATGTGATTCCAGGAATGATTCCTCTAGTACCCGGATATGGGCTTTATTACGCTATAAAGAAAATTATTGAAGCAGACTATATTATGGCGATGGAGGTTGGAACGGAGACTGTACTTGTTGCCCTGGCTATTTCAAGTGCTGTTATACTGACGACTTCCCTAGGAAGAAAGATAAAGAGAAAAGCAGAAAAAATAATGAATTAGGGAGCTGATAATATGAAATTCTATGAAAGAATAGCGGAAAACTATAACCATATTTTCCCCTTTAATAAAAGTCAGGCTGAATTTATTTTAGATGGAGATAGTGAAACAGATGGAAAAAATATACTTGAAATAGGGTGTGGAACTGGTCAGTTAATTTTTGGACTTTCCGAGTTTTATAAAACATCTACTGGAATTGACTTGGATTCTGAAATGATAAGGTATGCAATAAGAAAATATAATCATAGAGAAAATTTGAAATTTGATGAAATGGATATGCTTGATGTTGACAATCTTGTCGATGATTATGATACGGTTATATGCTTTGGGAATACAATGGTTCATCTGGAAAATGAGATAGAAATAACTGATTTCATCAAAAAAACATTTAAAAAAATTGTAGCTGGTGGAAGGTTTATGATTCAAATCATTAACTATGACAGAATACTGGATCAGAATATTGATTTTCTTCCGACTATTGAGAATGAACATATTAAATTTATTAGAAATTACAAATTAAATAATGATGATAAAATTGAATTTCATACTGTATTGAACATAAAAGAAACCAACAAGGAAATTGAAAATAGAATTACTCTTTATCCTATAAGCTCTGTAGCTCTTGTGCAAATATTAAAAAATGAAGGATTTGTTGATATAAAGCTGTATGATAACTGGAAAAGGAAAGATTTTGACAGTGTAAGAAGCATACCATTAATTATAGACTGTGTGAAACCTCTTGTTTAAAGAGTGATAGAGAATATGAATTAAATTTAATTCTTTCAGCATATTAAAACGTTGGTTTTTTGAGGCTGAATGTGATATTATTTAGTATAAATCACCAATAGTTGAAATAGGTGGAAATATAAGTTAGGAGATTTAATATGAGTAAAGAACATAACTGCGGTTGCGGCGATGATAATTTAGAAAAAGATAAGTGTTGTTCAGATAACAAAGAAGAAAAATGTTGTGAGAGTCAAGAAGAGCATAACCACGAAGGATGTGGAGAAGGATGCGGATGTGGACATGACCACGAGCATAGTCACGAAGTAGGCGAAGATACAATGATGGTTACTTTTGATGATGGCGAAGAGAAGGAATGCCTTGTTCTTGCAGTTGTTGAAATAGACGAAAAAGAATATGTTGCACTTCTACCAGAAGGACAAGAAGAATACTTCATCTATGGATACAAGGAAGATGAAAAAGGTGTTGAACTACTAGCAATAGAGTCTGACAAGGAATTCGAAAAAGTTGGAAGTGTATTTGAAGAGATATTTGGTGGAGAAGAAGACGAAGAAGACGAAGAATAATTCTCCCATAATTTTAGAAACGAATTTTGGATATCAAATAAGCATTTAATGAGATGGACTTCTGTTCATCTCTATTAATTTCTCAAATAAGTAACAGAATTAAAGATATAAAAAAGAACTTAATGTCTGGAATATATTTACTGATAATAAATGCTTATATAAAAATGCCGGAATTGGGTTTATTACATATGAAAATCGGAGGATATATGAAGAACAAGAAATTAAGAAAACTGATGTTGATTGCACTGGTTTTTATCTTACTTTTTGCAGTTGTTGGATGTACACAAAAGGGAGAAGAAGATATTGTGGAAGAACCTGTGTCGGATGTTGATAATTCATTAAACAGTAATGAAGACATAAGGGTAGAGGATTTTTCATTTGGAGATTACTATGCAGAACTTAATCCTGAAGCTGCTTACACACCTTCAGAAGGACTTCCCATTGTAAAGATAGAAATTAAGGATGGAGCACCAATAATACTTGAGTTATATCCAGAAATCGCTCCAAACACAGTAAATAACTTCTTGTCGCTGGCAAGAACCGGTTTTTATGACGGACTTATTTACCATAGAGTTATGAAGGATTTCATGATCCAGGGTGGAGATCCGCTTGGTACGGGAGCTGGAAATCCAGGATATTCAATAGATGGAGAGTTTTCCAATAACGGCTTTGACAATACAATCAGTCATGTTCCTGGTGTCATATCCATGGCAAGAAGCAGGGACTTCAATTCTGCAGGATCACAATTTTTCATAGTCCACGGAGATGCAACTTTTCTTGATGGCGACTATGCTGGATTTGGAAAAGTGTTCTACGGCATGGAGGAAGTTGACAGGATAGCAAATGTAGATGTTAAAAAGGAAAAGCCTGAAGAAGATGTAGTTATGGAAAGCATTAGAATAGACCTTAATGGATATGAATTTTCAGAACCTGTTGTAAACAAGTAAGGCTGTGGGCAATATAAAACACATGGAGATATAAATTCACCATGTGTTTTTGTATGCTCTATTAAACTGATATAGATTGCTTGAATTTTGGATTATCCACCAAGGTATGCTTCTTTTACAGCCTGGTCCTGAAGAAGATCGCTTGCTTTTCCTTCGGCTATTACCTTTCCAGTTTCAAGTACATAGCCTCTGTCAGCTATTTTAAGTGCCTTGTTTGCATTCTGCTCAACTAAAAGAACGGTAGTGCCTGCATCGTTTACATCTCTTATGATGCTAAATATCTCATCAACAAGAATTGGAGCTAGACCCATTGAAGGCTCATCCATAAGGATTATCTTTGGTCTTGACATAAGAGCCCTTCCCATTGCCAGCATTTGTTGTTCGCCACCGCTTAATGTACCTGCTGCTTGCTTTATTCTTTCCTTAAGTCTTGGAAATCTTGTGAATACCATTTCAAGGTCGTCTTTTATTTCTCGAAGATCTTTTCTTATATAAGCACCCATTTCAAGGTTTTCACGTACGCTCATCTTTGAAAATACCCTTCTTCCTTCTGGTACGTGGGCCATACCCATGTCTATGATTTGATGTGGTGGAAATTTCGCCATATCTTCATTTCTGAATTTGATGATTCCACTTTCAGGAGTAAGGATTCTTGATATTGCCTTCAGGATGGTAGTTTTACCAGCACCGTTTGCACCTATCAGGGTAACAATTTCTCCTTCCTTTACATGGAAGCTTAAATCGTGAATTGCATGGATTTTCCCATAAAATACGTTTATATCTTCAATTTTTAACATATATTCACCTACTCTCCCAAATATACTCTGATTACATCGGGATTATTCTTGATTTCATCAGGTGTACCTTTTGCAATTATTTTTCCGTAGTCTATTACTACGATTCTTTCACAGATCCCCATGACTAGGTGCATATCATGTTCTATAAGAAGTATGGCTATATCGAATTTATCTCTTATGAAATGTATTGTTTCCATTAGCTCGTGAGTTTCCTGGGGATTCATTCCTGCAGCAGGCTCGTCGAGCATGAGTATCTTTGGATTGGTTGCAAGTGCCCTAGCTATTTCGAGTTTCCTCTGCTTGCCGTATGGAAGATTTTTTGCCAAAGTTTCTGCATAATCTTCCATGTCGAATATTTTCAGAAAATCAAGGCATTCCTGATGTGCTTTTTTTTCCTCTTTCCAGTATCTTTTCAATCTGAAAATTCCTTCAAGAGTAGAATATTTCATCTCGTTGTGGTAAGCGATTTTAATATTGTCTATAACAGTAAGATCCTTGAAGAGTCTTATGTTCTGAAATGTTCTTGCAGCACCAAATTTTACAATTTCATAGGGTTTTTTACCAGTTACATCTTTCCCATCAAGTATAATGCTTCCTTCAGTAGGTTCATATACACCAGTTAACATGTTGAAAATAGTAGTTTTCCCAGCACCATTTGGACCTATAAGACCTACCAATTCGTGTTCGTTTATTGATATTTCAAAATTGTCAACGGCTCTAAGTCCGCCAAATTGCATTGCCATTTCTTTTGTTTCAAGTAATGCCATATTATTCACCTTCCTTTACTTCTTTTCTTGGTGAGATAATCTGATTATGCCTTAATTTATGGATGAATCCTGACATTGAGAATTCATGTGTTCCAAATATTCCCTGAGGTCTGAAAATCATCATTATTACTAGAAGTCCTGAATATATAAGGAGTCTGTATTCTGCAAAGTCTCTCAATGCTTCAGGAAGTATGGTGAGTAGTATTGCTGCAATTATGGAGCCCGTCAAGCTTCCCATTCCTCCAAGTACTACTATTACCAGTATCTCTACCGATCTCATGAATCCGAATGTATTTGGGTCTAGGAATGCGATATAATGGGCGTATAAACCTCCGCCTATTCCTGCGAAAAATGCTGCTATTGCAAAGCCCATAACCTTGTATTTTGTAGTCCGTATTCCTACTGCTTCGGCAGCGATTTCATCTTCTCTAATTGATATGATTGCACGGCCCTGTCGTGAATGGGTTAGTGTATAGAGAATTGTTACCACAACCACGGTTATCCAGTATACGTTGTTAAAGGTTGTTATTCTTGGGATTCCTGAAAGACCTTGGGCGCCACCTGTTATAGGTTTTATATTGTTTATGACCACCCTGATGACCTCGCCGAATCCAAGGGTTATGATACCCAGATAGTCACCTCTTAATCTAAGGGCAGGTATACCGATTGCTATACCTACAAGTCCTGCTATTATTCCTGCTACAATCAAGCTCGTTAAAAGTATAACTGTGGCAGGGTTGATCAAGAATTTTATACCTTCAGGAAGGGTTGAACAAAATTCAACGATCGAAGGTTTAATTGCAATGGCTGTAATAGCCGATGCGTATGCTCCTACTGCCATGAAGCCTGCATGACCAAGCGCAAGCTGGCCAAGATATCCTGTTGCAAGATTGAGACTCGCAGCTAGAATAATATTTATACATATAAAAATGACTATACCTGTATAGTATTTAGTCAATATATTTGCCGACATTAATATTTTCATCAATACGAAGAGAAGAATGATTGATGAAATATTGAAAATATAACTTTTTTTTGTATTTTGCTTCATACCTA
>NZ_CEZJXU010000030.1:0-221 GCF_983023055.1 Dethiosulfatibacter sp.
TATATAATGAGCTTAAAAATACCCATCAGAAAGTCCAAAACTTCTTCAATGTCTATGATAGTAGGCATATGTCTTATTCCTTAATCTCCTTCAGTTTTCTTATTTACTTTTCTTTCTTTTTCTTTCCTTTACTTTGTGTACTAAATTCCGAAACTATTATAGTTTCATTCGAATTAACGTCAGTAATTCCAGTAATTAAGGCGGTTACTCCAGTTTTTAAT
>NZ_CEZJXU010000030.1:316-10728 GCF_983023055.1 Dethiosulfatibacter sp.
TTGTTTCGTTTTTTGCTTTTGGGTAGCACAATTCACATTCATGCATTAAAATACACTGAAATATAGTAGTTAATTATGTACTCATCATACAACGTTAAACAGGTATATAATGTCTTTGCTTACTGAAGAAACAGAAACCCCTAAGTGAAGATATCCCCTAACCTGTTGCATACCAGCTTCTACAGAAATAGTTAACTTCTAGATCAAATTCTTGTACGTTGATTTGACTGCACTTGAACTTATCGACAAAATTTCCAATATTTTTAATATGAACACTAATTAATCTAACAACAAGATATGTCTTAAAGTCCATTATATCGATGTTTTTATGCATATTTATTGCTTTTTTGGTATTTTATACAAATTTGCCAATGCCACATAATTAGCTAAATTTTTATTGCTCTTTTGGTTGGAGATGAGAATCTCTCTAACGGGTTATATTTATCATTATCCATAACCAATGAATCTGTATTCAAATGAACATAGTGGTTTACCATCTTCATATTAGAATGTCCTAAAATCCTCATAAGTGTAAGCGGATTTCCACCTTGAGCTATATACATACTCCCAAATGTGTGACGGAATAAATGCACACTGGTTTTTCTGACTCCCCTTTTCTTGTTATACTTATATATTTCATTAGATAAAGTATCTTCATTCAATTGTTCTCCATATATATTCGGGAACAGATAATCTTCTTCCTCACCTTTTCTATACATCATATATTCTCTTAGAACCTTCAATAGGCTTGATGATAAAGGAACATACCTTTGCTTCCTATTTTTTGTTCTAGCTAGTAATATAATGGCTTGTTGCAAATCAACATGTTTGAGTTTGATATTAACCAATTCAAGCCTTCTTACACCAGTTCCAAGAAGAAAGTTAATAATCACCCAGTTACGATACTTACTAAACTGCACTTCCCTAATATTAGGTTTTTCAAGTAATGTTTTCAGTTCTGCTTCAGTGTAGATTTCCTTTATTTCCTGATTGACTTTGATTATCGTAAACTCAAAAGGTTTAATATATCCATTCTTAATACCCATGTTTATTATGGGTTTAGTGTTCTTAATTATACTTTTTACAGAAGTATCTTTTAAGCCTTTATTCTGAAGATGCATTATGTAATCATCAATCAAGTCCTTGTTGACTTCAGATAATAGTAACGTTTCCAATTCTACAAAGCTATTTAACCGCTCATATGCCTGCGTATACGTCCTTATAGTGTAAGGTGATAAATTTTTCAGTTTCGACATTCTAATATAGTTCTCAAACAACTCCTTAAATGTCATAGTATCCTCAACATTCATAGTAATAACTGCTCTTTTCATAGTTTAAACCTTCCCAATTTTATTTGGAAAACGTCGAGAAAATATTATAATATGAGCCTTCATCATTAAGAGGTTAAACCCTGTATAAACCAAAAAATCACGTGATATGACCACCCTGTTTTGAGTGTTAAAGTCATACCACGTGACATACATTCTAAAAAGTAATTTTCGAAGAACCTAAAATTCATCAATCATACTTTTATTTTCCAAACGACCGCTAGACAGCAGTCATTTCAATTGGTGAGTAAGTCTATAAGCCGAGTTCTGTATTCGATAATCATCTATCTAGTCTTTTTGTTACCAAAAAGCTCAAGCGACCTACCTCGGGATATGACGAGCAGCCATTCCATGTCCCTACTTGGTCTTGCTTCAAATGGGGTTTACACAGCCGATTAGTCACCTAACCGCTGGTGAGCTCTTACCTCACCTTTTCATCCTTACCCTTACGGGCGGTAATTTTCTGTTGCACTTTCCTTAAGGTCACCCTCACTGGCCATTAACCAGCATCACGCTCTATGAAGCTCGGACTTTCCTCATGTTTCCATGCGATTATCCAACTTACTCTTGAATATTATAGTACACTTTAACTATAATATCAATTGTTATTTTACTATTCCTGAAAAGTCATTTTTACTATACTTATATATTACAATATCTGAGAATTCATCATTGATTATTCCCGCCACATGGTCTATAAAGACTTTCTCCAGACCGTAGTGGGTTACATCAAGTAGATTGAGTCCAAGCTCGTAAGCCAGCTGTGCATCATGATGCTTTATGTCTCCAGTTAGATAAATATCTGCATTGCATTTGCTTGCTTCAACTATGAAATCCGCTCCTGCTCCTCCACAAAATGCTACGTTCTTAATTTGATCATTATTGCTAAAAACATATTCTATGACATAATCAAGATTAAATACCAATTTCACATCTTTTACGAATTCTTCAAATTCTACAGCTTTCTCAAGCTCTCCAACCATTCCAAATCCGGCTTCTATTTCCGCGTCTGTTTCAATAATATTACTACAGTTTGAAAGCTTTAGCTTTTCAGCAAGTATACTGTTCATGCCATTTCTTGCCGAATCATAGTTCGTGTGCATTGAATAGCAACTTATATCATTGAGTATAAGCTTTTTAATTATACCGCCTCTGTATGAGTTAAGTTCCAGATTTTTAAGAGGTGAAAAGATAAATGGGTGATGAGAAAGTATAAGATCCGCTTCATTTTCAATAGCATATTCCAAAACCTTATCAGTTACATCAAGGGTTAGAACTATCTTTTTCACTTCTTTATTGACATCTACAAGCTGACTTCCTGAGTTGTCCCATGATTCGGCCAGAGACAAGGGAAACTTTTCATTCAGATTAGCAATTAGATCATTCAATACCATAACTATTTAACATCTCCCTGTACTCTTCATTTCTGATTTTCAGATTTTCTTTCTTTCTGTTTGAGATATTTGCCTTATCCATATTGTCTATTATTTCGGAATTTATTCTCATTTTGTTTTCAACAAACTGTTTCAGCAATGGATGTTTCTTTTCAAAAAGGGTCTTTCCGGTTTCATAAAAAAGTTCCTTTTCATATGTATATGATTTAGAAGATTTCTTCGCCTTTATGAGTTCATAGAAATGATGCTCTTCCTTTGCGATTTCTTCGTCTATTATGCTGAATCCTTTTTCATGGAGGTATTTCCTTACCTTGTTCGCCGCATTCATAGGCTGAAGAATCAAAGTTTTAATTTCATCAAAGCCATCGATTTTTTCTTCAAGTATATTAATTATAAGGATTCCACCCATGCCCGCAATTACAACAGTATCCACTTCTTTAAGGTCAACTGGTTGAAGTCCATTGCCATGTCTTACCTCTATTGAATCCTCAAGACCAACAGACTCCACATATCTTTTTGCAATCTTGTAAGGTCCTTCATTAAGGTCCGTTGCAATAACCTTTTTACACAGGTCATTTTTAATAAGCATTTCAGGTATATAAGCATGGTCCGTGCCTATGTCTGCGGCAACATTGCATTTATCAAACATTTTAATTATAGTTTTAAGTCTTTCACTCATGATTTTCTCCAACAACGATATAAAGATTCGGAAACCGAATCTTTATTCTATCTATTCTTATTCTAAGTAATCTTTAAGTTTTTTACTTCTGCTTGGGTGTCTCAACTTTCTCAAAGCCTTTGCTTCAATCTGTCTGATTCTTTCCCTTGTTACATCAAATTCCTTGCCTACTTCTTCAAGAGTTCTTGCTCTTCCATCATCAAGACCAAATCTTAGTCTTAGAACTTTCTGCTCTCTTTCAGTAAGGGTGTCAAGCACTTCTACAAGCTGTTCCTTCAACAGTGTTGAAGTTGCAGCATCAGCAGGCGCCTGAGCATCATCATCCGGTATAAAATCTCCCAGGTGGCTGTCTTCCTCTTCTCCAATAGGAGTTTCAAGAGAAACCGGCTCCTGTGCTATTTTTAGTATCTCTCTTACCTTTTCAGGTTCCATATCCATTTCTTCAGCTATCTCTTCAGGGGTTGCATCTCTTCCAAGTTCTTGTAAAAGCTGTCTCTTGACTCTAATTAACTTGTTTATTGTTTCAACCATATGTACAGGTATCCTTATGGTCCTTGCCTGGTCAGCAATAGCCCTCGTAATGGCCTGTCTTATCCACCATGTTGCATAGGTACTGAACTTATATCCTTTTCTATAGTCGAATTTTTCAACGGCCTTGATAAGTCCAAGGTTTCCTTCCTGTATAAGATCAAGGAAAAGCATTCCCCTTCCTACATATCTCTTGGCTATACTTACAACAAGTCTCAAGTTTGCTTCAGCAAGTCTGCTCTTTGCTATCTCGTCGTTGGCTTCCATTCTTTTAGCAAGCTCTACTTCCTCTTCAGCTGTAAGCAGAGGCACCCTGCCTATTTCCTTAAGATACATTCTTACCGGGTCGTCAACATTGACACCTTTAAGAAGTACTCCATCTGATTCCTTTTTCTTTCTAACCGGAATAGTTTCAACATCTTTCTCTGTAACGCTGTTATTTGATTTGGTTTCAGTTTCCGTCAGTATCAAATCATCCTGAAAACCCATTATCTCTATTTTGCTATCTTCAAGAAACTTATACACTTCGTCAATTTCTTCTGGCGAAATATCAACCTTTTCAAAGGTTTCAACTATATCCTTGTATTCTATAAATCCTTCTTTTTTGCATTTCTTTTTAAGCTTCTGTTTAAGTTCCTCGACTGTATTCTGCTCTATAATTACATCATTTTTATTCTTTTTCTCATTTTTTGTATTTTTCTTTGCACTCATATAGTAGCCCCCTTAATTTAAGTTTTCCTGATCTATATTTCTTATTTTTTCTTTCAACATTTCATTGTCAGGCTCTGACAACAATCTATCATACAACATTGTTCTGATTTTCTTTTTACTGTCGTTCTTGATTTTGTTTATATAATCATCTGCCATATCTACTAATTCCTGTTGCGTAAGATTTACGTCCAATGCGCCTTGTACTTCACCTTCTTTAAATTCTCTGCTCATTAGACTATAAAACTCATTTTTGTATTTTGTATCTCTGAATATATCCTCCTTGTATTTGGATTTAATATATTCTGCAATTTCCGGATTTTTTTTAAGCAAATCAAGCAGCTTCACTTCGTATGAATTTGTTTTGCCTGTTCCCATATCTATTTTTTTAAATACATTTTTTTCAGTTTTCCTTTTGGATGACTGGTTCTTTTTAAATAAATTAAATATGGAATCTTTTGAAATATTCAGTTTTTTTGATATTTTATCTATATACAGTTCTTTTTCAACTGCATTATTTACATTGTTAAGGTACTGTATCATTTCCCTTATATAGTTGAGTTTTCCCTTGTCTGAATTCAAATCAAATTCTGCTGAAAGGAAATAGTCCAGATACTCAAAATATTCAAATGAATTTTCAAGCCTTTCCTTGTATTTAGCGCTTCCATATTGTGTAATGAATTCATCTGGATCCTTTTTATCGGGAAATAACAACACTCGGCACTGAAGATCCTTTGACTTTAACAGATTGGCAGCTTTCACAGCAGCTTTCTTTCCAGCTCCATCGGAGTCGTATGAAATATAAAAGATTTTGCTATACTTTTTCATCAACCTTATCTGATCAATAGTAAGGGCCGTACCCAATGATGCAACGACATTCTCGTATCCATTGATTGCCAGTTTGATGACATCCATGTAACCTTCCGTCAGGATTATACCTTCCCTATGGGAGTTGTTTTTAGCATTGTCAAGATTGTAAAGATTCTTTCCCTTGTTGAATATGGGAGAATCTGGAGAATTTATGTATTTTGGGAGTTCCTTGTCCAGAACCCTTCCTCCAAATCCAATAATTCTCTTTTTTATATCAAATATAGGGAATATAACCCTATTCCTGAAACGGTCGTAGTGGCTATTGCTTTTCTCACTCTTTATTATGAGCCCATTTACTTCCATATCCTTCTTTTGGTAGCCTTTTTCCTCAAGATACTTAATGAGGCCATCCCATTTATTTTGTGAAAAGCCTATTCCGAACATTTTTCTGGCATTGTTGTTTATGCCCCTATTCCTCAAATATTCAGTGGCTTGCCTGCTCTGGCTTAACTGCTTGTAAAAATACACAGCAGCATCTCTATTCATTTCATAGTTTATCTTGTATCTATCCTGTTTCTGCGAGGAATTGGTTTTTTCAATCCTTATTCCAACTCTGTCGCCAAGATATTCAAGAGATTCCATGAAACTCAAGTTCCTATGGTTCATTACGAAACTGATAGCATCTCCACCTGCACCACATCCAAAGCAATGGTATATCTGCTTATCTGGAGATACAACAAAAGAAGGTGTCTTTTCCTTATGAAAAGGACAGAGTCCAGAATAGTTGGCTCCTGTCTTTTTCAAAGTTATCAATTCACCTATTACTTCTACTATGTCATTCATATTTAGAATTTCTTCAATTTTGTTTTCATCTATAGAGTTTGGCATACTACCACCATTATAACAAATTAGGAACAATAATTATACAATTTTATTTAACAAAAGTCAATATTTATCCCATGGCAATGGAAGGAAAATATCACTATATTGCTTTATAACATATGTATCCGTCATTCCTGCTATATAGTCCTTTACAATTTCCTCGTCGGTTAATCTATCTTTTTTACCGTGATTTGGAATTTCTTCAATATGTTCCATATAGTGTTTGAACAAGTCCCCAAGAATTTTTTCCGCCTTCCTGTCCTCACTTTTTGCCGTCTTATTGGTATAAATCTTTTCGAACATAAATTCTCTGAGTTCCATAGTTGCATCATATATTTCAGTACTCATGATAATTTCATTTTTATCTTTCGAGTTCAGGATTATATCGTTAATCATGGTATTGATACGATCTCCATGAGAATGACCAAGAATATCAAGAAGGTGTATCGGTATTTCTGAAATCCCTTCAAGACCTGCCCTTTCGGCATCATCAATATCATGGTTAAGATATGCTATTCTATCTGAAATCTTAACTATCTGTCCTTCTAGGGTAAATGGTTTAATTGACCCCGTATGGTTCAGAATTCCGTCCCTTACTTCCATTGTAAGGTTAAGACCGTACTCTTCCTTGTGCTTGGCTAATATGTCAACGACTCTCAAACTCTGCTCGTTGTGCCTGAATCCGTCCTTCAAAAGCTTGTTAAGGATTGCTTCCCCGTTGTGTCCAAAGGGTGTATGTCCAAGGTCGTGTCCCAGGGATATAGCTTCAGTCAAGTCCTCATTGAGTCTCAATGCCCTTGCTATTGTCCTCGATATTTGTGATACCTCCAGAGTATGGGTCAGTCTGGTCCTGTAATGGTCTCCAGTCGGTGCCAAAAATACCTGTGTCTTGTGCTTCAATCTTCTAAAAGCCTTTGAATGAATAATCCTGTCCCTGTCCCTTTGAAAACAGGTTCTTATATCACAATCTTTTTCTTTTCTTGCTCTTCCCTTTGATTCTTTTGCTTTAACAGCGAATTCTGATAATATGCTATATTCAAGGTCTTCATACTTTTCTCTTATATTCATATCATAATCCCCTTTTCACTTAACTACCCAAAAAAAGAAAGAGTTATTCTCTTTCTTTTCTTGTTATGTCATTATGCCAGTTGATTACTATACTTGCAGTTTCTTCTATTGATTTGTTTGTAATATCTATTTTTTTACAGCCTAATCTCTTAATATACCTGTCTGCATACTCCAATTCCTTGATTATTCTATCCAGACTTGCATAGGATGCATTGTCTCTTAGTCCCAAAACCTTAAGCCTTTCTTTCCTGATTCTGTTGAGATATTCAGGATCAGCAAAAAGTCCTATTATTTTACCAGCATTGGCATTCATTAGTTCCTCTGGAGGATCAACCTCAGGAACCAATGGTATATTAGCAGCTTTAATATTCTTGTTGGCCAGATACATGCAAAGAGGTGTCTTGGAGGTTCTGGAAATACCGATCATTACTACATCGGCCAAAACTATTCCTCTTGTATCTTTTCCGTCATCATATTTAACAGCAAATTCTATTGCATCCATTTTCCTGAAATAATTTTCATCGAATTTATGGAGAAGTCCGGGCTCCCTCTTTGGTTTTAGTCCTATGTGTTCAATAAGGGGCGTCAGCAACGGCGTTATTAAATCAACGCTGGTCACATTATGAGTTTTTGATTTCACTATAAGGTAATCCCTTAATTCAACTACAACAAGAGTAAATACAATAACTGCATTTTCCTTTTTTGCATCTTCAATTATCTCATCTATCTGTTTCCTGGTTTTTACATGTGGATATATCTTTATGTCATAATTTATTTCGTCAAATTGCTGAAGTACTGCCTTTGAAACCTGTTCTGAAGTTTCCCCTATGGAATCAGAAAGGGCAAATATCTTTACATTTTTCATAACTACTCCTTGTTTGGCTTTGCTAATTCCAATATATACTTTGAAATATTTGTTTTCGAAATTCTGCCTATTACCTTTAGCTTGTTGTAGCCTTCTTCTACTACAATGGGCAGGCAGTCAACATCGTACTCCACGATTTTTCTGACAGCGTCTATGAATCTGTCATTCTTATGGCAATATACAATTTTGGCAAGTCTTGTCATTACTACGGATACCGGTACGGTCGATCCTGTCTCTCCCGTGAGGGTCGCTTTTAGAAGGTCCTTTCTGGATACAACTCCTTTCAACAGGTTGTCTTTAACAACGAAAATTGTTCCTACATCTTCCAAAAACATAGTAACAGCAGCGTCATACACTGTTGTTTCTTCATCGATTACAACAGGCACTGACTTTACCTTGTCCACAATTACAGACAGTGCTTCATTCAGTTCGGGACCAGATTGTTCACCCTTGTAAAAATATCCTACCTTGGGCTTTGCCTCCAGTATTCCCGACATTATCAGAATAGACAGATCAGGTCTTATGGTTCCTCTAGAAAGCTTAAGGAAATCCCCGATCTGTTCACCTGTTATTGGTTCACTTTTCTTGACCAGTTCAACAATCTTATTTTGTCTATCTGAAAATTTTATAATATCACATCCTTAGAATGTTAGGTGTTTAAGTATGTAATGAGTCAATTCTTCAATTTTGATTCTTTTTTGCTCCATTGTGTCTCTGTCTCTTATTGTAACACATTTATCTTCAAGTGAATCATAGTCAAATGTTATACAAAAAGGTGTTCCAATTTCATCATGTCTTCTGTATCTCTTTCCAATACTTCCTGACTCGTCATAATCTACAGCTACGAAAGATGACAGTTCATTGAATACTTCCATTGCAGGTTCTCTCAACTTTTTTGTAAGAGGGAATACTGCCGCCTTGAATGCAGAAAGTGCAGGATGAAGCTTCATCACAAGTCTTTCGCTTCCATCTTCAAGAATTTCCTCGTTGTATGCATCGATTAGAAATGCAAGCATTACTCTGTCGACACCTAGTGAAGGCTCTATACAGTAAGGCAAGTATTTTTCATTTGTAATAGGATCTGTATATTTCATATCTTCTCCTGAAACTTCCTGATGCTGTTTCAAGTCGAAGTCTGTTCTGTCAGCTATTCCCCATAGCTCTCCCCATCCAAACGGGAACAAATACTCTATGTCAGAAGTTGCATTACTATAGTGAGAAAGCTCTTCATCATCGTGATCTCTGAATCTTACATTCGCATCTGTCATTCCAAGAGAAAGAAGCCAATTCATGCAATATTCCTTCCAGTAGTTGTACCACTCAAGATCTTCGCCTGGCTTGCAGAAAAACTCAAGTTCCATCTGCTCAAACTCCCTTGTTCTGAATGTAAAGTTTCCAGGTGTAATTTCATTTCTGAAGGATTTACCTATTTGTCCTATTCCAAAAGGAATTTTTTTTCTTGATGAACGTACAACATTTTTAAAATTTACAAATATTCCCTGTGCTGTTTCTGGTCTAAGGAATATTTCCGACTGTGAATCTTCAGTAACTCCCTGGAATGTCTTGAACATAAGGTTGAACTGTCTGATATTGGTAAAGTCATGCTTTCCACAGTCAGGACATTTGACGCCTTTTTCCTCTATGAATTTCTCCATTTGTTCATTTGACCATCCATCTACTACTGTATCCAAGTCACCCTGTGCCATAAAATAGTCTTCTATAAGCTTGTCAGCTCTGAATCTGGAATTGCAGCTCTTACAATCCATAAGAGGATCGTTGAATCCTCCAACATGACCTGATGCCACCCATGTTTGTGGGTTCATAAGTATTGCAGAATCAAGTCCTACATTGTGCTCGTTAGCTTGGACGAATTTGTTCCACCATGCTTTTTTAACATTGTTCTTGATTTCAACACCAACGGGACCGTAATCCCTAGTATTTGCCAATCCTCCGTATATTTCAGAACCTGGGAATATTATTCCTCTGCTCTTTGATAACGAAACCAGTTTTTCCAACTTGCTTTTTTCTTTTTTCTTTGCCATATTATCCATCCTTTCAAAAAATAAAAAAATTCGTCCCTTGTATAGGGACGAAAATAAATTCCGCGGTTCCACCCTACTTGACATAAATGTCCTCTCAGTAGAATATGC
>NZ_CEZJXU010000031.1:0-7510 GCF_983023055.1 Dethiosulfatibacter sp.
CCTGGATCAAAGTCTATTGGAGCAATGTTCGACTCGGGATAAGATTTCTTGAGTTCCTGAATCATGCCCTTGCCTGTAATATGGTTTGGTAGACAAGCAAATGGCTGCAAACATACTATGTTGGTTACATCGTTTTCAATAAGCTCTACCATTTCAGCTGTTAGGAACCAACCCTCTCCCATTTGGTTGCCTAGTGACAGATGCTTTTCAGCTCCATTTGCGAGCTCTGTTATAGGAACCTGTGGAGTAAATCTTTTGCTATTTTTAAGTTCTCTTTTCATCACATGTCTGTAGGATTCTATAAATTTGATGGCAAGAACGCTTAGAAATGCTTTTTTCCAGTCTCTTTTTATATAGTCCCTGTGCTTGATTATTGAGTTGTATGATGAGTAGAGAAAGAAATCCAAAAGATCCGGAACTACTGCTTCTGCTCCTTCATCTTCCAAAAGGCCTACTATGTCGTTGTTTGCTGTTGGATGGAATTTAACAAGTATCTCTCCTACTATTCCAATTTTTGGTTTTACGATGGTGTCGTCAAGCTCAAGATTGTCGAAATCTCTTATTATACCTATAATCGTATCATTGAACCTTCTTATGCCCCCAGCTTTGATTGATTTGTGGCATTCCTCAACCCAGTGTTCATAAAGCTTGTTTGCAGAACCTTTGATTTTTTCATAAGGTCTTGTTTTGTATAGAACTTTCATGAAAAGGTCGCCGTAGACTATTCCCTTTATAAGATTATTGATAAATCTAGGTGTGATTTTAAACCCAGGATGATTGTCGAGTCCCGCAGAGAATGAAATAACTGGAACCTGCTCCATGCCGTTGTCCTTCAATGCTTTCCTTGTAAATGCTATATAGTTTGTAGCTCTGCATCCACCACCTGTCTGTGACATAATTAGAGCAGTCTTGTTTAAATCGTAATTACCTGATTTCAAGGCGTTTAAATACTGTCCTATGGTTATGATGGAAGGATAGCATGCATCGTTGTTTATATATTTTAGACCTTCATCCACTGCGTTTTTATCTACAGAAGGGAGAACCTCCAGGTTTATTCCTGATTTTTGTGCTCCTGTCTTGAAAAACTGAAAATGAATGGGCGACATTTGCGGTGCAAGTATTGTATAATCTTTTTTCATTTTTTTTGTGAAGATGATTTTTTTGTATCTAGGTGGTGATTCCCTCACAAGAATGTTCTTTTCGCGTCTTTCCTTGATTGCTGCAAGAAGTGAACGTATACGTATCCTTACAGCCCCCAGGTTGTTTATTTCATCAATTTTTATGAGTGTGTAGATTTTGTTGTTATCTTCAAGTATTTCATGTACCTGATCCGTTGTAACTGCATCAAGACCGCAACCAAAGGAAGTTAGTTGTATAAGTTCTATGTCGTTTCTCTTGGCAACAAATTCCGCAGCATTATAAAGCCTTGTTTGGTATGCCCACTGGTCAACCACTCTGAGAGGTCGCTTAGCCTTTGAAAGGTGTGATATGCTATCTTCAGACAATACAACGAAACCATATGAATTTATCATTTCTGGTATTCCGTGATTTATTTCAGGATCAATGTGGTAGGGTCTGCCTGCCAGTATTATGCCGAAGGTATCCTTGGCGTTTATATATTCAATTGCATCCTGACCAGCTGCTCTTACATCTGCTTTGTAAGTTAAAAGTTCCTTGTAACCGGCTTCTACTGCTATGCCTATTTCATTTTCAGTAATGCCTTCATCCTTTAATGAGAGGAAAAGTTTTTTTGCAAGAGATTTTTTGTCGTCAAGGTTTACAAAAGGTTTAAAGAACTTTATATCCTTGTGTACAAGGTCCATGTTTGCCTTTATTGTTTCAGGATATGATGTTACAACAGGGCAATTATAGTGGTTGTCGGCTCTTGAATCTTCCTTGATATTATAAGGTACGCATGGATAAAAAATGGTTTTTATTTTCTTGTTTATGAGGTTTGCTATATGGCCATGGGCTATCTTGCCTGGATAACACACTGATTCAGAAGGAATCGTTTCAATTCCCAGTTCGTATATTTTCTTATTGGAGTGGGCTGAAAGAATAACCCTGTATCCAAGATTGGTTAAAAGTGCATGCCAGAATGGATAGTCTTCGTACATGTTCAAAACCCTTGGTATTCCAATTATGCCCCTTTTTGCTTCAGCCAGGGGAAGGGACTTGTAGTCGAAGACCCTTTCGTATTTATACTTATAAAGATTTGGAATTTCTTCAATATTTTTCTTCTTTAGGCTTTTAAGTATTTTTTCCGATCCTTTTTCACATCTGTTTCCTGTTATAAAGGATTTGCCGCTGTTGAACCTGTTTATTGTAAGGAGGCAGTTGTTTCCACATAGACCGCATCTTTCAAGGGATACGTTGCTTGTGAATTCGTCAAGTTCCCTAGGTCCAAGGACAGAGCTCTTGGCTCCTTCTTTGACAGTTTCCCTGCTTATTAGAGCGGCGCCGAAGGCACCCATTATACCTGCTATATCGGGACGTATAACCTCTCTTCCTGTTATTAGCTCGAAAGCTCTTAAAACAGCATCATTGTAGAATGTGCCGCCTTGTACAACTATTTTATCACCCATATCATCCATAGATTTAAGCCTGATTACCTTGTACAGGGCATTTTTGATTACTGAATAGGATATTCCGGCTGAAATATCTCCTACGGTTGCTCCTTCTCTTTGAGCCTGCTTAACTTTGGAATTCATGAAAACTGTACATCTGGTTCCAAGGTCTACTGGATGTTGGGATTCCACAGCCAATTTTGCAAATTCCTTTACAGGGAGGTTCAATGAATTAGCAAAGGTTTCAATGAAGGAACCACATCCAGAAGAACATGCTTCGTTGAGCATTATTGAGTCAATGACTCCGTTTTTAATTTTCAGACTTTTCATGTCCTGGCCACCTATGTCGATTACAAAATCAACATCCTTGAGGAAAAAGTTTGCAGCCTTGTAGTGAGCTACTGTTTCTATTTCACCCATGTCAAGATTAAGGGCAGCCTTTATGAGATGCTCTCCATATCCTGTGACAGTGGATTTTATTATAGTTGCAGAGTCGTTCATTTCTTCGTAGAGGTTTTTTAATGCCTCAATAGTTGAGTTTAGCGGGTTCCCTTCATTGCTGCCGTAAAACGAATACAATAGCTGACCCTGGTCACCTATGAGTGCAAGTTTTGTAGTTGTAGAACCTGCATCAATTCCCAGATATGCATTTCTAGTATAGTTCTTTATATCTTCTTTCTTTACCTTGTGCTTTCTATGCCTTGTCTTGAATTCTTCATAGTCCTTATCTGTTTCAAAAAGGCTGTCGATTTCTTTTTTTCTATTTAACTTGCTGTTGTCTATATGTTCTATTTTTTTCAGATATTTTCCAATGTTTGTTTCATCCGAATCCTCAGCAGATATGGCTGCACCAAGAGCTACAAAATAGTGGGAATTTTCTGGGAAGACAACTTGTTCCGGCTTAAGTTTTAGTGTTTCAATAAATCTTTTTCTAAGTTCAGGCAAAAATGATAGAGGACCTCCAAGGAAAGCTACGTTTCCCTTGATTGGTCTTCCTTGGGCAAGACCGCTGATTGTTTGATTTACAACTGCCTGGAAAATTGAAACTGCAATGTCTTCCTTCCTTGCACCTTCATTTAGAAGGGGTTGGATGTCAGTCTTTGCAAAAACTCCACATCTTGAAGCGATTGGATAAATAACTTCGTGTTCTTTGGCCATATCATTGAGACCCATGGCATCAGTTTTAAGAAGAATTGCCATCTGATCTATGAAGGCTCCCGTACCTCCGGCACAGGTACCGTTCATCCTCTGTTCCAATTGACCAGAGACATATGTGATTTTTGCATCTTCACCACCCAACTCTATTGCTACATCTGTATATGGTATCTTTTGTTCAATTGCTACAGTTGATGCGGCAACTTCCTGAATAAAAGGTATTTCAAGAAATTTTGAAATGTCAACTGCACCGGAGCCTGTAACATTTATTTTCATTCTATTGTTTTTTAGAATTTTTTCTGAATTTTTTATTGTTTCAATAACAGTTTTTCTTACATCTGAATAATGTCTTCTATATTCCTTATAAATGATATTGTATTTGTTGTCTATTATTACAATTTTGACTGTTGTTGACCCTATATCCAATCCTACATTGTACAACTGTTTCATAGCGCCTCCTATTAAATATGTATATATTATTATAACAAAAAGATTTTAAAAAGCAATTTAAGTATTGAAAATTAATGAAAAATTAAGGATGAAAACGTTTAATATTATAGAAGAGATTGAAATGTGGACTGTATCTATAGTATTATAGGGTAGATGATAAAGTGAAAAGTGTTTGACTAATCGGGAATCGCTCAATAATAATAAAAAAAGACAATTTGAAATCATTTATTTTGAATTATTTAATCAGGAGGTATAAATGAAAATCACATATTACGGACATTCGGTTTTTTTACTGGAGGATGAAGGATTTAAGGGAATAATAGATCCCTATATTAATGGAAACGATAATTGCAGTGCAACAGTTGATGAGTTTATAGACATTACCCATATATTCATAACTCACGGTCATGGAGACCATATAGGGGATGCTGTAGAACTTGCTCAAAAAACAGGGGCAATTGTAATTGCAAATTATGAAATTATAAACTATCTTTCCACCAAGGGACTTACAAATCTTCATGCCATGCACATAGGAGGAAAATATTCTTTCGATTTTGTAAAGGTGAAGATGACAAATGCAGTACACGGGTCGGGAATAATGGAAGGAAATACAATGATTTGCGGTGGGAATCCAGGAGGTTTCATAATTGAAACGAAGTCTAATAAGATTTACCATGCCGGGGATACAGGTCTTACCATGGACATGAAGCTTCTTGAGGATGAAAATATTGATATAGCTATGCTGCCAATAGGTGGAAACTTTACAATGGATGCTGAAGACGCGGTAAGGGCGGTAGAGTTTATAAAACCTAAGATTGCTATACCAATGCACTACAGTGATTCTGGACTTATAAAAACAGACCCTATGGAATTTGAAAACATGGTTGAAGATGCTGTAGTTATAGTAATGGACTCTCAAGAAACCATTGAATTGGACAGATAATATGATGAAAAGAATTGTTTTGATTTTAATACTCATTGTTCTTTTGACATCACAAACAGCCCTTGCATCTGATTTTGGAATGGATGAATTGGTCTCTGTTAGGGGAATCGTGGTAGAAATTGTTACGCATATGACTGCTGATGACCTTGGTGCTCAACCAAGTTCCATGATTCAGGAAAGACAGGTTGTTAAGGTTAGGATTCTTGAAGGGGATTACGAGGGAAAGGAATATCTAGTAGAAAATAACCTTGGAGACAATGAATACTACAATATAAGAGTCAAGGAAGACCAGGAGATTATCCTCGTGGTGGACAAGACTT
The DNA here is from genome assembly GCF_983023055.1 of Dethiosulfatibacter sp. Lineage (NCBI taxonomy): Bacteria > Bacillati > Bacillota > Tissierellia > Dethiosulfatibacter > Dethiosulfatibacter sp. The sequence goes on from NZ_CEZJXU010000031.1 coordinate 5,436, forward strand.
CTGATATAATGCAGGTTCATATATCAAGCTATGTAAGAGATAAGTACGAAATGTATATAGTAGGTTTATTCCTGGTTCTTCTTGTAGTTATTGGAAGAGCCAAGGGTGTAAAGTCCATAGTGACCCTGGGAATAACGATACTTGTAATACTCAAGTTTATGCTTCCTCTAATCATAAAGGGAACAAGCCCAATTCTAGTTTCAGTAATAGCAAGTGTCATTATTACAATTTTCACACTGTTTGTAGTGTCAGGTATTAATGAAAAAACCATGTCGGCTATATTAGGAACCCTTATAGGAGTGCTCTTGTCTGCAACTATAGCATACATGGTAGGGACAATGGCAAGTCTTACAGGACTTAACTCGGAGGAGTCAGCTATGCTTCTATATTTGCCGGGAGAAGTGGATCTCAATCTTCAAGGGATACTCTTTGCAGGAATAGTAATAGGTACACTGGGAGCTGTAATGGATGTCAGTATGTCCATATCATCATCCATGCACGAAATCAAATCCATAAAACCGGATATTACCATAAAAGAACTCATGGAGTCTGGAATGAATGTTGGAAGAGATATAATGGGAACAATGACAAACACCCTCATACTTGCATATACAGGAGCATCACTTCCTATATTGATGATATTTACAGCCTATAACTCTACAATGACCGACGTCCTCAATCTTGATGTAATAGCTACTGAAATAATAAGGGCAATAACGGGAAGTATTGGAATAGTACTTACGATTCCAATTACGGCAGTAATTGCAGGAATATTCTTGGGCAGGAGGCATAAAAATGACCAGAAAGATATTTAGTATAAAAACAAAGGACAATCTTGTCCTTGCCTGCTGTAAAAACGAAGTTGAAAATCCAAAGGCTGTTTTTATAGTTATTCATGGATTTGCAGAGCATATGGGAAGGTATGACTATCTTGCTAAAAGAATGAACAACGACGGAATATCAACCTACAGGTTCGACAACAGAGGACATGGAAAAAGTCAGGGGAAAAGAGGCCATCTGGAAAACTACATGGATTTTGTTTACGATGCTGACATAGTTGTTGACCTTGCAATCAAGGAGAATCCAGACAAGCCCCTATACATGATGGGTCATAGTATGGGCGGTTTCATCTCATTGCTTTACGGTATTACTTATCCAGACAAGCTTCAGGGACAGGTACTTTCGGGAGCCGCTTCATATTACAATGAAGAAGTCAAAGGTTTGAAAGGACAATTCATGAAACTTGCCAACAGTATAAAGCCTGATTTCTATATAAAGAATGATTTGTCGGCAAATCTCTCCAGAGATCTTGATGTTGTGGACAGGTACAGAAAGGACGAACTTGTCTTTGATAAGGCTACGGCAGGCTTTTATTATCAGTTTCTAGTTAGTGGAACTGACTATTTAATGAAAAATTTATCTAAATATGAATATTCTTGTTTGATTCTACACGGAGGTAGTGATAGAATAATCCCTAAGGAAGCATCGGTTAATTTACATGACAGCATAAGTTCAAAAGACAAGTCCATTAAAATTTTCCCTGACCTTTATCATGAAATATTGAATGAAAAGGAAAGGGATGAGGTTATTGACTATATTTTACAGTGGATAAATGGACGAGTATAATAAAGAATAAATGTTTATTTAAATTGACTGCTGTGCTATACTATTATTAACAATGAAAAGGAGGAAAGTATAGTGTACGCTTTATTTTTAATATTAAATGATGTATATAGACTGGATATGATACACGAACTTTTTTACGAGGAAGAACTGGGCGCAACCACAATTGACAGTCAAGGGATGGGTAAGGTTCTTTTGGATCACAATGTTCATGTACCTATGCTTGCCAGCATGAGAAAGCTTATTGATGGTAGAAAACCATACAATAAACTTGTTTTCAGTATTGTAAAAGAAGAAGCTAAGTTGAAAAGAATTGTAAAGAAAATCAAAAGAGAACTTGACTGTTTCAACGAGCCAGGTGTTGGATGCATGTTTGTACTTCCGGTTCTTGAGTTTTACGGCTCCAAGACTGAATGTACTGTTGATGAAGAGGATATAAAAGATGAAGAAGG
>NZ_CEZJXU010000031.1:7520-10421 GCF_983023055.1 Dethiosulfatibacter sp.
AGGCACGGTCTATACTCACATTATTCTTCGATGAAGAAGAACAGAAAAAAAGGACAGTTTATAAATTCAAAAGAGAAGCTATTGAGAACAGTCTTTATGGTGTGGATATTGATTCATCTGCGGTTGACATTGCAAAACTTCGATTCTGGCTTTCTCTGATTGTTGATGAAGAGGATATAAAAGATGAAGAAGGACATGCATTTATCTAAACATTAAGATTTATCACTTGATTGAATTGAATCAAAAAAAATAAAACCGGCCAGTGGCCGGTTTTTGTTTATTTCGATTCAAATTTGTTTTACTCGCTTATTAGAACTGTCTGTGTTAGGCCGTCCCATCCAACTGTATAACCGAAGGATTCCATTACCTTTCTTATGGGAAGATAGGTTCTTCCATCTTTTATTAGGGAATTTGTGTCGTTTTGAACTTTTTTCCCATTTACCAAAATATAGGATTCGCCGATTGGTATCTTTACTTTGATATTGTTCAGTTCAGCAATTGCCGTTCTGTTTTCTTCGTCCCATGAAACATTTGCACCGAGGTTTTCAAGAGTTATCCTGAAAGGTACCTGAGTTCTGCTGTTCTCATCAATAAAGGGGAAGCCATAGGAGCTGTCATACTTCACATAGTCGTCTATTGCAAGAATGTTTATTGCAGAAGAAGCAGTATTTGTATCCTTGTCATCTTCAATATTTGGTGTCGTGTTGATGTAGTTGTAGCCCAAAGAGTTTAATAGATTGATGTATACCGTGTTGCCTGAATTTTCAACCAGCTCGTTTAAGAGCAATTCGTAAGTTTCTGAGGTATTGGGTATGTTTTCTTCTTCTATAACATGATCCTTAGAAATTTCTTCATCAGTCAGCATGTAGTATTTGTAGGAAACCTGATTTAACCTGTCGGGTACCGGATCGTCAAAAGTTGTATCGATATGGTACCATGCATTGTCCACCTGGACCATGTTCCAGATATGGGCGCTGCCGGCGCTTCCAATGACAAGTCTCACAGGGATATTCAATTCCTCCATCATTCTATAGAACAATAAAGCATATCCGTGGCATACAGTGGTGTTTCTAAATAAAGCATCATATTGAGTTCTGTAGGTAAGAGTTTGGTCATAAGCCACATTTAGAACTACATAATCGTGTGCCGCCTTGATTTTTTCATGAACCGTCATGTTGTCGGAAATTATGCTGTTTAGTATTTCGTCAATTTTAATATTGGACATGTCTTCCTCTGTCCGGCTGATTAAGTGTGATGCTTCAATATTTATGTCGAGATTTCCTTCGTAGCCTTTGTAGCTCCACTTCCAGTTTCCAATTGTGTATTTGAGGTACTCATCCTTGTAGATTATACCGTTCAATACATTTTCCAGGCCGCTGAGTTTACCTGTATAGTTAATTGAAATATTTGTGTTTCGATTGTAGAGACTGCTCAATATTGTGTTTTCAAGATCATACGTTGTCGAGATAGTATATGTCTCGGAATAAGCAAAAAGAAACGTGCTTGTGATGATCAGCAATATTAGAGTAAATGCAAGAATTTTCTTTTTCATCTTTCACCGCCAATTTAACCTGATGTTAGTATTATAACCAAATAGGAGGCTTTTAGTCACTAACTTTATGTTTGAATATCAATTTTTTTTAGATACATTGATTTTGTGCTATAATTAGAGTAAATAAACAGAAAATCAGTATAAATGAGGATGACTATGGATATAAATAAAGATGTTTACTATATTCTTAATAAAATAAATGAAAGCGGATATGAAGCTTACCTTGTAGGCGGTGCTGTGAGAAATCTACTCCTTGGACTTCCAGTTAGGGATTATGACATAACCACCAACGCCCATCCTGCGACCATAATGAATTTATTTGAAAGAACCATACCTACGGGAATAGACTATGGAACCGTAACGGTCATCGTTGAGTCCACATTCTATGAGATAACAACCTACAGAAAGGATTATGAATATGTGGACAGCCGAAGACCTTCTGTGGTTCATTTTTCAACAAACCTTGAAGAGGACCTGACTAGAAGAGATTTCACCATCAATGCAGTGTGCATGGACAAGGAAGGAAATATAGTGGATCCACTTAATGGTGTTGCAGACATAAAAAGAAAGGTCATAAGAGCAATTGGAGAACCTGAGCTGAGATTCAGGGAGGACGCTTTGCGTATGCTGAGAGCCATAAGGTTCATGTCGGAGTTGGGTTTTGAAATAGAGGACAGCACAGTTGATTCCATGAGGATAAATTCGAGCAAAATCAAATATATAAGTCCTGAAAGGATACAGAACGAAATTAACAGGATACTGCTGTCCCAGGTTCCCTCTACTGGATTTTACAAGATGCTCCATACAAATATTCTAGAGCAGCTTTTTCCTGAAATGATACCTTGCGTTGGATTTCAGCAGCACAGCAGCTACCACGACAAGGATGTATTTGATCATACAATGGCAGTCCTTGACAATACGGCGCCAAAGACCAGCATAAGGCTGGCGGCTCTTTTTCATGACATAACAAAGCCATATTGCCTAACCATGGATGAAACCAACGAGGGGCATTTCTACGGACACCATATAGAGTCAGCGGAGCTAAGCAGGAAGATACTGAAAAGGCTAAAGTATTCCAATGAAATAATCGAAAAGGTGTGGAAGCTCATAAGATATCATCCCTTGAAGGAAATGAACATAGGGGACAAGGGAGTAAAGAGATACATAAACAAGGTTGGAAAGGAAAATCTTGATGATATGTTCAATCTGAACTATGCAGATATAATAGGTAAATCAAACAGGAAGGGACTTGTAAAGCTTAAGAACATGGAGGAAAAAACCATGACTATCCTTGGCAGGAAGGATCCACTAAGTCTTAGCGATCTTCAGGTATCTGGATATGATCTTAA
>NZ_CEZJXU010000032.1:0-10250 GCF_983023055.1 Dethiosulfatibacter sp.
ATGTCGCTTCTTTCATCATCAATTTCAGGAATGATATCATATCCAAGTTCCTTATAGATATGGGCTATGAGAAGAGCACCTTTTAGAGATTCCCCTACTGCCGATGGAGCCATATAAAGTCCCTGAAGTATATTTCTGGTTTGTCCGAAGGTAAGTCCTACTTCTTTTCCAATACCTGGTGATGTAAGTCTGTTTGATATCATTTCTATAAGATTTTTCTTTCCGCAAATATATCCTCCTGTGAGAGCTATACCACCTCCAGGATTCTTTATTAGTGATCCAACAACAAGATCCGCACCGAAGTCGCTTGGTTCAAACTCCTCAATAAATTCACCGTAACAGTTGTCTATCATAATCACGATATCTCTATGTTTGGACTTTATATGCGAAATGCATTCCTTCATTTTATCTACAGTTATTGCTTTTCTTTCAGAATAGCCCGTTGATCTTTGTATCATTATTACACGTGTGGAGTCGTCTATGGAACTGTCTATTTTATCTAGATCAAAATCCTCATCATCTATCAGATCAACTTCACGATAGTTTATTCCATGGTATTTCAGGTTATTTGCTTCATCCCCTGTTTCACCCAGAACTGTAAGCATGGTGTCATAGGGAGTTCCTGAAATGGAAACTATTGTATCGCCATGTTTAGTTATACCTGAAAGTGTAAGGTATAATGCATGGGTTCCTGAAACTATATTTGGACGCACAAGGGCATCTTCGGTATTGAAGATTCTTGAGTATATCTCTTCAACCTTTTCCCTACCTGGATCATTGTAACCATACCCTGTGTTCCAATAAAAATTTGTATAGTTCAGATTTGACTCCTGCATTGCTTTGATTACTTTGAATTGATTATATTCTTTTATCTTGTCTATTTCCTTGAAATTATCATCTAACTGAATTTCAGCCATTGAAATAAGGTTAGAAATATCATCACTAACCCCGAATAGTTTACATAAATTATTTTTAATCAACTAAATCACCTTATTGTACATCGAATTTGATGTTAACATCAGGTACTATGGTCGAAATGGCATGTTTATAGATAAGCTGTTGCTTTCCATTGTATTCAAATATTACTGCATAGTTGTCAAATCCTTTACAAAGACCTTTCAACTTGACTCCGTTTGTCAAGAATATAGTTAAGTTGATTTTGTCCTTTCTTGCTTGGTTTAAAAAAGAATCTTGTAAATTAATTACTTGTTTCATTTTGTATTCCCCTTTCACTTAGGTAGATTTTTATATCATCTATTAGTTTGTTTTTATTTTTAGGATTAACATTAATCCATTTTATCCTATTATCCGGTCTGAACCATGTAAATTGTCTTTTGGCAAGCCTTCGTGAGTTTCTTTTAATGAGTCTTACTGACTCTTCAAGAGGTATTTCTCCGTCAAGAAAACTTGTGATTTCTTTGTATCCTATACCCTGCATTGACTGCAGCTCTTTTTTGAAGCCTTTGTCAATGAGAGACGTTACTTCTTCAACAAGACCCATTTCAATCATTTCATCAACTCTTTCATTGACGCGGTCATAAAGTATTGCCCTGTCCATATCAAGACCAATAATAATGAAATCATATTGCTCTGAATTTTTTCTGAAGTCTGTATTTTGTTCGGAAAATGGTATTCCTGTTATTCTGCATACCTCAAGGGCTCTCACAACCCTTTTAACATTGTTGCAGTGGATTTTTTCAGCTGAACCAGGATCCAAGGTTTTAAGCATTTCGTGAAGATATTCTTTGCCTTTTTCTTCCAGTAATGTTTCGAGTTCCAATCTTATGTCAGGGTCAGATACAGTATTTGAAAAATTCAAATCATATATAATTGAATTTACATAGAGACCGGTTCCACCTGCTATTACGGGAATTTTGTTTTCCGAATGAAGCTTTTCTATTATTTTTTCAGTATTTTCCTTGAATTCAGAAACTGTATAAGGAACATCCGGGTCCACGATATCAATCATATGATGTAATATACCCTTTTTTTCTTCTTCAGTAACTTTTGCAGTTCCTATGTCCATTTGCCTGTATATCTGCATGGAATCAGCAGATATTATATCACTGTTGAGATATCTAGCAATTTCAACAGAAGCAAAAGTTTTGCCTGAAGCTGTTGGACCTACAATAAGTATGATTTTTTTCTTCATATCTTCACCTAATTAACCCTGTTAAATGATTTTTCAATCTCATGCTTGCTGTATCTAATCCATATAGGCCTGCCATGAGGACAGGTAAATGGTGAACTGCATCTTGACAATTCATTGAGAAGATTATCAATCTCTGATTTTTTAAGTTTGTCTCCTGCCTTTACAGACGCCACACAAGCTTTTTTGATGAGTTTATTAAGATAATCGCCCATATTTCCATTAGATTTTTTCAAGTCTATATTGTCAAGGATGTCATAAAATATCCTTTTAATGTCTCCATTTGTAAATATGAAAGGAAGAGCCGATATCCTTATTGTTTTCGAACCGAAGTCCTCAACATCAAAGCCAAGCTCTGCATAGGTATCAAGATTATCCAAAACCTTGTCATATTCTTTAAGCTCTAGATGTACAAGTTCAGGTACCAGAAGGTTTTGAACCTTTATATCAGACGTGTTGAACTGACTGATGAATTTTTCATAGTTAACCCTCTCGTGGGCTGCATGCTGGTCCATAAGAAACATGTTTCCATTGATTCTGTCTTCATATATAAGGTATGAATCAAATACAGAACCTATATATATCAATTCCTTGAATACTATATGGTATGGATTATCCATGGTGCCTTTTTCAAATACAATTAGATTATCAGCATTTGTTTCAGTGTTTTCTACAGAATTGTAATATTCATCATCATTAGTTCCATCATATGTTCTGTCAGCCAGTTTCTTTGATGTTAGATCGTGAATTGAATTATTCGAAATATCTGTATTTTCTATTTCTAACTTTATATCATCAGCCAAGTCAATGGGATTGAGTATGAACCCGTCAGATATCTCTTCCGGAGTAAAAACCTTAATCTGTTCTGAAACTATGTCAGAAGTCATATTGCCAGACCTTGCTTTGTTGCTGTTGACATTTTTCTTTACTGATTTTGAAAGAAATTTACTTCTAAGTTTTTTCGCTATAAGAGAAAACAGAAGGTCCTCTAAAAATTTCATGTCATTGAATTTAATTTTAGACTTTTGAGGATGAATATTCACATCAATTTCAGAAGGATCCAGAGTTATATAAAGTATGAATCCTGGAAATTTACTCCAAGGCAGCATTGTTGAATATGCTTTTTCAATGGATGATGATATATCCTTATCCATAATAAACCTGTCATTGACATAAATCAACTGCATTTTTCTGTTTGCCCTGTAATAATTCAGATTTGTTATATAGCCTCTAATGTCTATGGTATCAGATGAATACTCTATTTCCATTAGTGATTTTGAAAAATCACTACCAAGAACACTGCTTATTACATTAAGTTCAGTAGTTTTTTTGGGTGTTGTATGGATTATATTGCCATCCCTGATCAACTTGAATGAAATATCAGTATTTATGAGAGATAATCTGGTTATAAGGTCTGTTATTGCAGAGCCTTCACTTTTGTCTGTCTTAAGGAATTTCTTTCTAGCGGGAATATTGTAGAACAGATCCCTTACAATTACAGTAGTTCCATTTGGAGCACCTGTAAACTGTTCGGATAATGTTGTGCCTCCAGAAATCTTTACTGTCCTTCCCATTTCCTCATCTTCTGTTTTTGACGTCAATTCAAACTTTGATACAGCCGAAATGCTTGACAAGGCTTCACCACGAAATCCCAAGGTGTCTAGGCTGTACAAATCCGTAACAGTCCTTATTTTACTGGTAGCGTGTCTTAGAACTGATATTCCAATGTCATCGTTGGCTATTCCGCTTCCATTGTCTGTAATCCTTATATAGCTTTTACCACCATTTTTGATTTCGACAACTATTTCATCTGCCATAGAATCTATTGAATTTTCAACCAGTTCCTTGACGACTGAAAAAGGACGTTCAACTACCTCGCCGGCAGCTATCTTGTCTATTGTCTTTTCATCAAGAAGTTTAATTTTACTCATTTAATCACCCAGTTCTCTGGCTTTTTTTATCAATTCATTCATCATATTCAGAGAATCAAGAGGAGTCATTGAATTGATATTAAGATTCAGTATGTTTTCGGATATGAAATCCTTGTATCTAGCATCATAGTTCCAAAAGGAAACCTGCTCCATTCTTTCGTTTTCAGAATTTGACGCTTCATCATCGCTTTTGGTATCTGCAAAGTTTAAGGAATTCTTTTTGTTAAGATCTATTTCCTCAAGCTTATCAAGCAGTTGGAAGGATCTGTTTATTATGTTTTTAGGAAGTCCTGCAAGTCTTGCAACCTGAATTCCATAACTTTTATCTATACTTCCTTTGGTTATTTTACGCAAGAAAATTATATTTTCTCCTGATTCCTTAATCATTATCTTGTAATTGTTTATACCCTTAATCTTGTCTTCCAACTCTGAAAGTTCATGATAGTGGGTAGCAAAAAGCGTCTTTGCCATTATATTATTTGTTATATATTCCGTAACAGACCAGGCAATGCTCAAACCATCGTAGGTGCTAGTTCCACGTCCTATTTCATCAAGGATAATGAGACTGTTTTCAGTAGCATTATTTATGATGTTTGAAACTTCTGACATTTCAACCATAAAAGTACTCTGTCCGCTTGACAGGTCGTCTGATGCACCTACTCTGCTGAAAAGCTTGTCTACAAGAGATATCTGAGCCTTCTCTGCAGGAACGAAGCTACCAATATGTGCAAGAATTGTTATGAGGGCAACCTGTCTCATGTATGTTGACTTGCCTGCCATGTTTGGTCCTGTTATTATGGAAAACCTGTTTTCATCCTTGTCAAGGTAAGTTGAATTTTCAATGAACCTTTCATCTTTCAATACCTTTTCAATGACTGGATGTCTTCCATTGACAATATTTATTACACCGTTTTCAGTGATTTCAGGTCTTATATATCCGTTTTTTAATGCAGTAGTGCATAGCGAATTCAAAGCATCCACAGTGGAAACCATTTCGGCGGATTTTTGAATCCTCTCAATCTGATTTTTTACAAATAGTCTAATATCATTGAATATTTCATATTCAATGTCTACAATCTTTGATTCCGCATTTAGAATCTTCACTTCCATATCCTTAAGGTCAGGAGTGATGTATCTTTCTGCATTTGCCAGAGTTTGCTTTCTTATGTATTCCTCAGGAACCAGACCAAGGTATGATTTCGTCACTTCAATATAGTATCCAAATATCTTGTTGAATCCTATTTTCAGGTTTTTTATTCCAGTCTTTTCTTTTTCCTGGTCAATGAGTCCGTTGAGCCATTCCTTTCCATTTACTGATATGTTTCTAAGCTCATCAAGCTCATCGTTGTAGCCGTCCCTAACAAGATTTCCTTCTTTTATGGTGACAGGAGGGTTTTCAACAATACTTGTAGCAATCATGTCATGAATATCATGAAGTGTATCCATCTCTTTGGATATTTCATTGAATAGTTTTGTATCAAGTGAAGAAACATCGAACTTAAGATCAGGAAGAACTTCAATTGACTGGTTAAGGGAATTCAAGTCCCTTGCATTGCAGTTTCCATAGGTAATCTTACTCATGAGTCTTTCTATATCGTATATGCTCTTCATATGTTCTCTGATATTGTTGGAAACAATTATATTATTATACAGCTCTTCCACAGCATCATGCCTGTATCTAATAGATTCTAAATCTTGGAGAGGCTCGAGAAGCCATTTCTTAAGCTTTCGTGCACCCATGGCCGTCTTTGTATGGTCAATGACGTTGAACACTGTATTTTTCTTGTCGATGCCTCTTATAGGATCTGTCAACTCCAGGTTTCTTCTAGTGCTATTGTCGATAATCATATAATCGTCTGTCTTGTAACAATCAAGCTGATTTATATGATCAAGGGATATCTTCTGTGTCGAATATAGATATTCCAAAAGATTTCCTATAGACAAAATTGAAGCTTTGTCTTCAGCATAAATTCCAAAAACCTCTGTCGATATAACCTTGAAATGATCCTTTATCATGTTTAAATAGTAATCAGTATCGGTACCCTGGTCTGTAATGTTCAAGTTTTTTAGTACAGTATCCAAACTGTTTAGTTTGTGTTCCGAAAAAATTTCTTCAAGGTCTTTGTTTGACAATATTTCAGAAGGTTTTATCTTGCAGATTTCATTATACAAATCAATAATATTTTTATCGTTTATATGGTCTTTGAATTCCGTTGACAACATATTTCCAGTAGAAACATCGACATAGGAAATACTACATGAATTTTTAAGAACAGTAACAGAACTTAAGTAGTTGTTTTGCTTCTCATCAAGCATATCATTGTCAATTACTGTACCAGGAGTGATAACACGTACAACCTCTCTTTTAACAATACCTGCAGAGGAAGGAGGTTCTACTTGCTCGCAAATAGCAACCTTGTAGCCCTTTAGAACAAGCTTTGATATATAACCCTTGGCTGAATGATAAGGAATGCCGCACATAGGAGCTTTTTCTTCCAAGCCGCAGTTTTTACCAGTAAGTGTTATTTCAAGTACTCTTGACGCAGTAAGGGCATCATCAAAGAACATTTCATAAAAATCCCCAAGTCTGAAGAATAAAATGCTGTTCTTATGTTTTTCCTTGATTTCCATATATTGTAGCATCATTGGAGTGAGTTTGTTCTTTTTCTTATCCAATTCTTGTACCTTCCATATACCAAGTCTTTGCTTTTTCTATTTTAATATTGACAAGTTTCCCAAGAAGCTCCTCGCCGCCTTTGAAATGTACAATCTTGTTCGAATTTGTTCTACCAGTCATATAGCTGTCATCATTCTTGCTGACATTGTCCACTATTATTTTTACCGTTTTTCCTATATGTGAAATATTAATTTCTTCAAATATTGGATAGAGTATATCCAGAAGTCTGTCAAATCTTTGGTGTTTTAATTTTTCATCTATCTGATCTTCCCTTTTACCGGCAGGTGTGCCGGGACGTATTGAATAAAGGTAGGTGAATGCAGAATCAAACCTTACTTCTTTTACAAGGTCCAATGTTTCCTGGAAATCTTCTTCACTTTCACCAGGAAAGCCTACTATAAAGTCTGAAGAAATTGCTATGTCAGGAATTTCTTTTTTGAGTTTTCTAATTATTGCAAGATATTTTTCTCTTGTATATTTTCTGTTCATTTCTTTCAAAACTTTGGTACTACCAGATTGTATGGGAAGATGCAATTGATTGCAAACCTTGTCGCATTCTTTCATAGCTTTGATGAAATCATCAGTTACACTCTTTGGATGTGATGATATGAATTTAATCCTGTCAATAGTTTCAATTTTGTTCAGTTCTCTCAGCAAATCTGCAAAAGTATAGGTCTTATCTGATTCATATTCATATGAATTTACATTTTGTCCAAGAAGTGTGATTTCCTTGTATCCCTTTAGTCCAAGAACTTGAACTTCTTTGACAATATCGTGGAAATCCCTGCTTTTTTCTCTGCCCCTTGTATAGGGTACTACACAGTATGAACAAAAATTATTACATCCGTGCATAATATTTACAAAAGCCTTGTGGCTGAATTTTCTTTTTTTAGGTATGTTTTCTTCTAAATTATCGCTATCCTTTAATATTGACACTACTCTTTCATTCTTATTTTCTATATCAAAGAGCAGTTCAGGAAGTCTATCGTAAGTGTTTGTTCCAAAAACAAGATCAATATATTTATACTTTTTTAAAATATATTCTCTTATTTCATCATTTTGTGGTATGCAACCGCATATGGCAATAATCTTTGACGGATTATCAAGTTTTAGCTGTTTTATGGCGCCAAGCTTTCCATAAAGTCTTAATTCTGCGTTTTCTCTTATGAGACATGTGTTGAATATGATTAGATCTGCTTCTTTTTTTTCTGTTGTTTCTAAATATCCCTGTGAATACAATAGACCGCTTATTTTTTCAGAGTCGTATTCATTCATCTGGCAACCAAATGTTTCTATGAAAAATTGTTTGTTCATCATATCACCTACTTTTTCCTTATATCCCTTTATAATAAACTTTTCTATTCAATTGAAAAAAGTTGTTAGTCAGAAACTAACAACTTTTATTTCAACTAATATTTCAACTAATATTTCTTTTTAAATAAATCCCCGATTGTAAAGTTGTCATCACCTAGTGTATAACTCACCGCATCTTTGCTGCTTTTCTTTTCCTTAACTTCAGCTTCTGTTTCTATAATCATTGAAAGTTTGATAGTTTTGTTTTTTCTGTTTATATCAATTATCTTGCATTCAACTTCCTGATCTTTTTCAAGAATCTGTGCAGGAGTTCTAAGCTTATCCTTAGAAACCTTGTTTAAAGGAACAAATCCATCAATTTCTTCACCAAGCTGAATTACAGCTCCTTCTACAGTCATGCTTTTAACAGTTCCCTTAACAATGTCAAATCTCTTTTTATCCTTAGTGTATTTTGCAAAAGGATCTTCAGAAAGCTGCTTCATTCCAAGAGAAAGTTTTTCGTTCTTAACATCAATCTTAAGTATTTTAACCTGAATCTCATCGCCAACATTCAGCACATCTTCAGGAAGATTTACCTTGTCCCATGATATGTCAGATACGTGAAGAAGACCTTGTACATTTTCAACTTGTACAAAAGCACCAAAGTTTGTAAGAGATACTATCTTTCCAGATACAATCTCGTCTACAGTGTTGTTTTCGTCAAATATTTCAAAAGGCTTCTGAAGGTTTGCCTTCAAGCTTAATGACATTCTTCTCTTCTCTACGTCTTTCTTAAGAACTTTAACCTGAACCAAATCACCTATAGTCAATACCTCTGAAGGATGTTTGATTCTGTTCCATGATATCTCATTGATATGAAGAAGTCCTTCAATACCGTTGATTTCAACAAACGCACCAAAATCAGCAAGTCTGTTTACTTTACCATCGTAATTTTCTTTAACTTCAAGAGCTTCCCATGCAGCCTGCTCTACTATTCTGGCTTCATCAAGTTCTATTTTCTTTCTTGAGAAAATAAGCTTGTTTTTTCCGTTTTTCATTTTTGCTTCGATTATTTCAACTTCCATAGTTTTGCCCGCAAAATCTTCAGGTTCAACATTTCTGTTTTTAGAAAGGTGAGATCTAGGAATAAATCCGCTGAATCCCTTAAGGTAAACAATTGCACCTTTTTCATTTGTCTTTCCAACAGTGATTTCAATTTTCTCACCTTTTTCGAACAGTGCAACAACATCGTTCCACTTCTCTTCCTGTTCGAATTGTTTTCTAGACAATACAACGTTTCCGTCGTCACCTGTGCTGTTAACAACTATCGCTTCTATTTCATCACCAACATTTAAAATAGTGCTTAAGTCTTCAATCTTTTCATGTGTATAGTTTTCTTTTTCAATTATTCCGTCACTTTTGTACCCGAAATTCACCAAAGCTGAATCCGGATTTACAAGAATAACTGTTCCTTTTATTTTTTTACCTGGATAAATTTTGACAAACTCAAAATTCTCCAGCAGTTCTTGCATTTCATTTTTTTCTGACATTTAAAATGGCCTCCTCGATTATCCATAATGGGGTGGATGCACCCGCGGTAATACCTAATTTTTTTGTGTTATTTATTAAATCATAAGGAATTTCATTAGAATTTTCTATCCAGAATGTATTCTCACAGATTTCCTTACTAATTTCATATAGTTTTTTTGTATTGGAGCTTTGTTTTCCGCCAATTACCAATACAGTGTCGCATTCATTAGCAAGCTTTCTACATGCGTTTTGTCTACGCTCGGTAGCGTTGCATATAGTGCTATTAAATATAATATCATTATTTGGTGAATTATTAAAGTATTCTTTTATTTTATTAAATTTTTCAGTATTATAAGTTGTTTGAAATACTATACAACTCTTGGTCAATTCCTCTCTATGGTTTTCAAGAAAGTCGTCAAGATCCGAATAAATAAAGACATTTCCATTGCTCCATCCTTTGATACCAATGATTTCAGGATGATTATCGTTTCCGAAAATCATTATATTGTAACCCATGCTGCTGTATTCATCAACAATTTTATGTATTTTTTTTACCTTTGGACAAGTAGCATCAATAATTTTTATATTATTGTCTTCACAAAATCTATAGGCATATCTACCAACTCCATGGGACCTTAGTATTAGAGGGGATTTGTCATTCTCTGATAGA
>NZ_CEZJXU010000033.1:0-10115 GCF_983023055.1 Dethiosulfatibacter sp.
TCCCTGGTTCCTGTTGTATCCATTGTGAGAATGGCCTTGTTTTTATTAATGGATATCTGTACTGTAAATTCAGCACCCTTCTCACTGAACCATTCCTGGTCGTATTCTTTAGTAAGTTTGTTTACTATAGCCTTCTTAACTATTGACTGACAGTCCGGAACGCTTGAAAGTTTTGACTTAAGGGACTTTCCATTTACAGTAAATTTACCGTCTCTGGTTATCCAGTCTTCCCATGGAAGGTCGAATGTCTGATCGTGAAGCTCTGTAAAGGTGAATGCTTCAAACTCTCCCATCACAAGAAGTATCCTTTCCGCGCTTCTAAGGTTGATATTGGTCTTTATAATATCTTCAAGGGTTCCGTCAAAATATATCCATCCATTGTCCACTCTAAGATCTTCATAGCCCATGTTGAGGAGTTCCCTTTTTACTACTGCTTCCAGTCCGAATGTACAGACTGCAGCAAGTTTTATTTTCATCATATTTTCTTCCTTTATATTAGATTTAATCTATGGAATTTCTTCTTTCCTTTTTTGATGATCATCTTACCGTCTACGAAATCTTCTGCAGTTATTACCTGGCCAAAGTCGGTGATTTTTTCATCGTTTACTGATACTCCACCCTGTTGTATAAGTCTTCTTCCTTCACTGTTTGTTTTGATAAGTCCAGTGTGGCTTAGAATATCTATAATTGTAGGGTTATCTTCTAGCTTAGCTGCTTCAAAGTCACTTGATGGCATGTTTACTGAATCAGTTCCCTTTGTAAAGAGAGCTCTTGCAGCTTCCTGAGCTTTTTCAGCTTCTTCTTCATTGTGTATAAGTTTTGTTATCTCGAATGCAAGTATTTCCTTTGCATGGTTTATTTCTGCACCTTCAAGTGATCCAAGTCTTCTTACCTCTTCCATAGGAAGGAACGTAAGTAGTGCCAGACATTTCTGTACATCAGCATCGTTTATGTTTCTCCAGTACTGGTAGAAGTCATATGGTGAAGTCTTTTTAGGATCAAGCCACAATGCTCCTTTTTCAGTCTTACCCATTTTCTTTCCTTCACTTGTTGTAAGCAGCGAGAATGTCATTCCATACACACTTGCAGCATCCTTTCTTCTTATAAGGTCTGCTCCTGCTATGATGTTTGACCATTGGTCGTTTCCACCAAACTGCATCTTGCAGTTGTAAAGTTTGTGAAGCATGTAGAAGTCGTATGCCTGCATTATCATGTAATTGAACTCAAGGAAGGTAAGACCCTTCTCCATTCTGTTCTTGTAGCATTCAGCAGTAAGCATCCTGTTTACAGAGAAATGAACTCCAACTTCCCTCAAGAAGTCTACATAGTTAAGGTTCAACAACCAATCGGCATTGTTTACCATTAGTGCCTTGTCATCTTCGAAATCAAGGAATTTTTTAAATACAAGCTTGAAATTCTCTGCATTTGCAGCTATTGTTTCCTTTGTCATCAATGATCTCATTCCAGTCCTGTCGCTAGGGTCTCCTACCATTGTAGTTCCGCCACCAATGATTGCTATAGGCTGGTGACCATATCTCTGCATGTGAGTCATAACCATGATTTGAATATAGTGTCCAATGTGCAGACTGTCTGCAGTAGGGTCAAATCCAATATAAAAAGTGACCTTCTCTTTGCCAAGGAGTTCCTTGATTTCCGTTTCATGGGTGCACTGCTCGATAAAACCTCTTTCCATCAATACGTCGAATACATTTTTTTCCATAAACATACCTCTCATTTTTTTATAAATTTAACTGATTAAATAAATTAAAACTCAAGAAAGCAGCATTGCTGAGTTAACCGAGTGAGCGGTTATTCAGATGCGAAAGAAAGTTTCCTTAACCCCAAAATACCAACACTTCAAGGGATTTTGCATATTTAACTTTCTTGAGCTACAAAAAATCGCCCTTGAAATATTCAAGGACGAGTATAGTCGTGGTACCACCTTAATTCGCATAAAGCCTTTAAGTACATATCGCATACCTGCGCTGCAGTTTCCCACAGAGGTTCAAGAGTCGTAATTCATGTCTATGCTCTGCAGTCTTTCCACCACCCAGACTGCTCTCTGAATCAAGAACAACAACACTACTTTCTCCATCATTACCTTAATAGATTATACACATATTAATACAAAATTCAATTATTGTCAAGGTATTCCGGACAATTATCAATCCTCTATTCCCGCTTCCCTTCTCAGCTGTTGAATGGATTTTGCCGTGATGCTATCCTCATCCAGATTCAAGAGTTTTGCAGCCCTTTCGATATCCTTTTTATCCTTTACCTCAAGTTCAAGGTAGGGCTCTGGGTAGGTATCCTTGTCCCAGGTGTCTATTTCAAAGAGTATGTCATCGTAGATGTAGGAAATCCTGTGCTTTTCTCCCCTATGCTTAAGCTCGTAACCAAGGTCTCCAAGAATCTTTTTCATCTCATCACAGTTGTCTATCTCAACCTCGTGCTCGATGTTATGTCTAGCACCCTCTGAAGATATATTCTTCTTTACTGTCAGAAGAATTTTTTCCGAATCATTATCCAGATTCCTCTTAATCCTTATTCTTGCATAACCTTTGTAGTCATTGTGCAAACTAAATCCCGGTGTATCGAATATGAGATTAACCTGGTGCTCATTTTTTATCTTTTCAGCGTTCAGCTCTACAAGCTTCTTTTCAATTTCCTCAGGGTCTATATTCAATACCTTGACTTCTATTTCCTTCATTCTACACCTCTTTAATTATCTTTATCTTGAAATCCAGATAATCCGCCGCCACACATATAAATTCAGTGTTGCCGAATTTACCTTCCTTCACATATTTGTGTCCATCTTTACCGTGAAGATGACCATAAAGACAGATATCAATATTTTCACTGCTTATATACTCTCCGAAATCATCAAGTTTTCCCCTACAGTCGAATGGTGGAAAATGAAGTAGCGCGATTGTCAGTGACGGGTCTTCCACCATTGAAGACTTCACTGAATTTCCAAGTCTTCTAAGCTCCCTGGTGTATATAACCTCATCTTCCTTCTTGAATTCGTCACTGTCTTTTGACATCCATCCCCTTGTTCCATAGACCTCAAGGTCATCTTTAGAGAATGAATTGTTGTTTATAAACTTAATGGTTTTGAATCCCATTAAATTCATCTTTGTCATAGAAGACCACCAATAGTCATGATTTCCCTTGGTCATTATCTTTGTTCCCGGGAGTTCTTCTATTAGACTCAAATCAACATATGCTTCCTCCAATGAAATTGCCCAGGATATATCCCCGGGCAATAATACTACATCATCATCGCTGACCAATTCCTTCCATGAATCGAATATTTTTTTGTCATGGTCTTTCCAGTTTTCTCCAAATATATCCATGGGCTTTTCTTTTTTTGAATCCAGGTGAAGATCAGATATTCCAAATATTTTCATTTTTTGCTCCCGTTATATTTCTATATAGTTGTATGGAATTCCTTTGGCATCAAAAATATCCTTTTCTCTCGTTTGACAGCTAAAAAGGAGTATCTGCCTTTCTTTACCCATATTCACCATGATATCAGCGGCACTCGTGAGCCTTTTGTCGTCGTACTGGGTAAAGCAATCGTCAAGAATTACAGGTGAATCGTCGTCACGGGATATTATATCCACAAGGGCAAATCTCAGTGACAGATAAATCTGATCCACTGTTCCTGCACTTAGGCTTTCAATGTATACCTCTCTGTTGCTTGTTGGATCCACTATAGAAAGATTGAGCTTTTCATCCAGTCTTATTTCATTATACTTACTTTCCGTTATAAGACTGAAATAATAGTTTATCTTTCTAACAAACTTCGGAAGAAATTCTTCCTGAATGTTCTGTGATGCCTTTTCTATTATAGACTGGGTATTCTGAATTATATCCAGTTCATTGTCGATTTCTTTCTTCTGTCTTTTATAGTATTCGATTTCTTCTGTTATTTCAGACAATTTCCTGTGACTTCTCTGCTTGATGCTTATGTTCTCAACAAGGTTTTTTACCTTTTCATCAAGGTCCCTTATTTCTTCATGATTCTTTTTATGTGTTTCAAGTATTTCTTCCTTGCTGCTATATTCAGAATTCGAAAAAAGTATGTCAAGCTTCTCTATCTTGGTCTTCATTTCTTCCAGTGTATATTTCCCAAGAATGTTCTTTAGAGTTTCCATCTTGGCTTTTCTCAAAAGAACCTTGTCCTGAATGTTTCTTTGCTCCTTGATCTGATGTTTAAGTTCTTCTACCGACTCAACTCCGTTTCGCTCAAGTACATCTCTGATGACCTCTGTATTGTCTTGTTTGCTCCTGGATACTGATTTAAGCTCATTTCCAACAGATTCCAGCTCCTGGTTTGTGGACTTTAGATTCCCTGTCTTTTCCCTTGACTCTTCTATCCTTCTTCTTATGTTGCCAAAGATACTTATGCTAAGCTCGCTATATCCAAATATTCCAACCCTTTCGATAAGTTGACTCTCAAGATTGTCGTTCTTTCTTTTTATAAATGCATGCTCCTCTTCAAGTGTCTCAAGAGTATTCTTCTTTTCAGTTATATTTCCAATTTCAGAAGATGCAATATTGTATTTTGCCTTAAGGTCATTCAAACTGGTGCAGTCCGTTTCTTCAAGAATTGTTCTATTTTCAGCTTCAAGACTCTTCTGCTCTTCAAGATTTTCAATATTTTCTTTTTCTATCTTTATGATTTCATTTTTTACTGCCTTTATTATCCTTCTACTCCTAAAAGTATCCTTGTATACGAGTGCAGGTACTGCAAGTAACAATAGCACAAAATAGAAAAGGTCATTGTAGAAATACCTTGCCATAATATGTGATCCTGCAACAATAAGTCCTCCAAAAATCAGTGAAAAGAGAGTATTTGTTATGACACCATTGTTCTCCTTCTTAATCTTGCTTTTAAGAACTAAAATTATATCGCTTTCTAGTATTCCCTTGTAGTATTTTATTTTTTTCTGATTCACATAGTATTTATCGTAAGAATCTATTGTTGTTCCAAATTTGTTGTTTTCAAATATATCTATTTCCTCATTTATTGCATTAATCTTGGTTTCAAGTCTTACTTCTATACTCTTGTTACTCTGTAGGATCTCATAGTTGGAATTCATTTTCTCAAAGTCCACAGTTTCATTCCCTATGATGAGCCCTTCCTTCAAGATCTTAACGGAGCTTATTAGAGCTTTCACCCTTGTTGCCAGTTCCTTCTCTCTAGTTTCAAGCTGCTCCAACTTCATGAATAGCCTTATGAGGCTCTCATAGTCCTCTATGTTAATGTCATGGATTTCATCGCTTCCTATTTCAGCATTTAATGACTCTACCTCGTCTGACAACTTCCATGCCGTTTCATAGGCTTCCTTAATATTGTCAGCGTCCAACTCTCCTACAATGTTTTCAACATTCTCGTATTCACTTTGCTTTTTCCTAAGCTGCTTCTTGTATGCATCCACAAGCATAAGCTTTCTGCTTGTCTTTCCATCGGCCTCTTCCCTCAAGTCCATTTCCTCTTCAAGGCTTACTAGTTTCATCTTTATTTTACCGAACCTGGTGGATGAATCATTACTACTGCCCATCTTCTTTTTCATGTCATCAAGATCATCAAATACATTTTTTATCTTAATTGACTCATCTTTTGATTTTGCTAGATTTTCAATCTTTTCCTTAACATCAGCAATAAGATTTTCATCAGTTCTGCTGTCAAGCTGGTTTATGCTAAAGGTGTTTGAAAACATCCTTCTGTTAATTCCGAATATTGTCTTTCCCGGCTCTATAACCTGATATTTTTTGCTGTATTTGAACCTTTCACCAAGGTCGTGTACTCCATTTTCATCGGTTATTTTTACATCATTGCTATAGAAATCCCTGTAAATCTTGACCTTTTCTCCGTTCTGTGAATAGACAAGCTCTCCATCGTAGCTTTCCTCCATCCAAGGATTGAACTTCTCCATATCACTCAGCCAGTTGTTTTCAACTCTGCCGTTATTTGCATGAAACCCGTAGAGCATTCCCTCTATAAATTTCTGCATGGTGCTTTTACCTGCTTCGTTGTGTCCATATATAAGATTTATTCCGTTTGAAAATTCTATTTCCCTGTCCTTGAATTTTCCGAAATTAAGTAAATTTAGTCTGTTAATAATCATTGCTGCCCACCTTTTCCTTCAACAAAACGTCAATGCCCAATAGCAAAGTCTTTTGACTGTTGATGTTTTCGTCCTCTTCCTTAATTAGTTTTATGAAATCTCCTATTAGATTTCCCTTGTATTCTTCAAATAATAGATCATAGTCTATGTCGTATGTATAATTGTCCATAAATTCAATGTGCTGGAAATATGTAGATGCTTCTGCCTTAACCTTGTCTATGTCCATTTCCATATTTACCGTACCGTTTAATATAACCTTGTAATAGTCCTTGGAAACTGAAATATAATCGCCTATGAACTTGATAATATCAAGTATTTTCTGATGTTCGTACTCAGGTTGAAGATAGAGTTCCTTTAGTATGAACCTGCTTTTTGCAGTAGGCAAAAACACCTTTTCGAAATTTTCCTTGTCTATCTTTCCATAAATAACTCCATGCTGTCCATGTTCCTTGAAATCCAAAGGCTCTGGTGATCCAGGATAAATGACCCTTTCAGAATGTTCATTGTACTGGTGATAGTGGCCTAAAGCTATATAGTCAAATTTGTCCATTAACGATTCCACATCAATTCTCAAGTCGGGAGGATCGTTTCCTTCAATATCTCCATGGGCAAGAAAAATATTTACCATTTCTTTATCGGTTTCAATGGAGCTGATCACTTTTCTTTCTTCCTGTACTCCTTTAACCTCAAGACCTATTGAATATACACAAAGACCTTCTTCTTCAAATTCCATCTTTTTAATACTATCCGTCGTATCCACTATATACACATTCTCAGGCCAGTCTATATATTTATAATATGAGTTCACTGAATAGGGGTCGTTGTTCCCAGTAGTCACAACAACCTTTGTATCCTTGGCTTCCTTGAATTTGGATGAAAGTCTTTCAATATCTTCAATTGTACAATATTTGCCATCAGTGAGATCTCCAGCTATAAATAGAAAATCAATTTCATTTCTTATGCATAGCTCAATAATTTTGTCGAATGTCTCCCACAAGTCAATTCTTCTTCTAATGCTGTCGCCGACATCGAAATTCAGATTAAACTTTTTCCCTATATGCAAGTCGGCAGTATGGATAAACGATATGCTCATTGAAACCTCCTGATAAATAATATATATAATTTTAACACATTATTCATATCCATGCACAAAGAATTCTTCTTCATCGTTAATAGATGTAAAAAAGCATTCAGAACGCTTTGAAAACTTGTTTTAATCATTATAATATAAATCAGCAATAAAAAAAAGGTACTAAATTAATAACACCTTTTTTTAAAGACTCAGAAGATATATTGCTTCGATTTCTATTTTGAAGCTATTTCAAGCATACTCTTTATTTCCTTTGTTGTTGCAGTCTTTCCAGCAAAGGCAACCTTGCCGTCTATTACAAGAGCCGGTGTAGCCATTACACCAAAAGACATTATTTCCTTTACGTCTTCAACCTTTTCAACAGTGGCATCAAGTCCAAGTTCCTTCACTGCATCCTTAACATTCGATTCAACCTTGCTGCACTTAGCACATCCCATTCCTAAAACCTTTAATTCCATTATTTCCTCCTGGTTTTATGTCACAATTATAGTTGAGTCAATTCATGAAAGCTAACGTATATAGACGCTTCAACCGTATCCTTTAGATTGAATGAATTGTAACGAAACTTATTGTGAAATAAAATCTCATTTTAAATTTTATTTATTTACTTTTACTTCCATAATTTCATTGTATTTGTTGCATTTTTCAATCTATATTACCAGGTGGGCTATTCCATTAAACATATAGCCTATAAATACAATTCCGATTGTAGTAATAGCAACAAAATTCGCTATAAGTTTTGGTTTAATAACCTTCCTGAGAAGAACCATTTCTGGAAATGAAAGAGCCGTAGTGGCCATCATGAATGCCATGGCAGTTCCAAGTCCCACTCCCTTCATGAGAAGAGCTTCTGCTATTGGTATTGTTCCAAGAGCGTTGCTGTAAAGGGGTACTGCTATTACTGTTGCAGCTAATACAGCCAGTGGATTTCCTGGTCCTGCATATTTAGTCAAAGCAGCTTCTGGAGCCCATCCATGTATTGCAGCTCCAATTGCAATTCCAACAAGTACATATTTCCATACCCTTCCAATTATTTCAAGAGTATTGGATTTTGCAAAGTTTATTCTGTCTTTGAAGGTTAGCTCTTCAACATCAGGTCTGTTCATCTGCATCTCGTAAACATATTCCTCAACGTATTTTTCAAGCTTAAGCTTGTCTATGATTATACCTCCAACTACTCCAAGAACCACTCCCATTGCCACATAGAGCACTGCTACCTTCCATCCAAAAGATGCCCACAATATTGCAAAAGCCGCCTCATTGACTATTGGCGATGTTATTAGGAAGGAAAATGTAACACCAAGAGGTATTCCACCTTCAACAAATCCAATAAACAAAGGAACCGACGAACACGAACAGAAGGGAGTAACTATCCCTAATAGTGATGCCATGATATTTTTGGATACGCCCTTAAACTTTGATATATATTCCTTAGTCTTCTCCGGTGAGAAGTAGCTTCTTATATATGATATTGTAAATATCATAAAACCCAGTAGTATTATTATCTTTACTGAGTCATAGAAGAAGAAGTGAACACTATCGCCTATTCCCGTATCTAGGCTTAATCCAAATACATTCTCCACCAATTTTTCCATCAAAACATAAAGCCAGTCAAACATAATATCCTCCTATATATTTCCCAGAAGACTCTTCAAATCTTCCACAATTATTTTATCTACTTTTTTAAGAATATCCATTGTTTCCATATTCTTTATTTCATACATCATCTTGTTGCCTTCCTTTTCAACCTTGAGTATTCCCGCATCCTTTAAAATCTTAAGATGCTGTGACATGTTTGACTGGGAATATTCCTCCGATACAATTTCACAGGCACATATACGTTCATTTGCCAGTTGTTTTATAATATCTATCCTTACGGGGTGAGCAAGAGCCTTGAAAAACTTAACTTCAAATTCCTTTATATCCATATTTATCTCCATAATTTTATTTACTTATTTCATCTTACCATGGTAATCATTGTTAATATTATTTCATCACCGAATCAATAGTTCAGTCTATATAACAAAATAAGCATATTAGAAAGTTCTAATATACTTATACATCTTTGTTAGTATTTTGTCAATACCTATTATCTATTTAGTTTTTAATATTAGAATTACCTATACATCATAATTCAATCTTATAGCCACAGACCCCACAATTTTCCTGCCATTACAACTACCGCAGCAACTATTACCATTCTTATATACTTATCTCCCTTTTTAACAGCGAAATTACTACCAAGGAAGGCTCCGGTTGTGTTTCCCAAAGCAAGAAGCAGTCCCAGACCCCAGTCCACACTTCCATTAATTACAAATACGGCAAGAGCCGATATTGTATATATGGCAACAATCATAACCTTTAGAGAGTTTATTTTAACCAACGACATACCTGTTATTAGTGTCAGTGATACAATCATTATGAAGCCTACCCCAGCCTGTATGAATCCTCCGTAAATTCCAACAAAAAAAAAGGCTATTATTGCATAAATCTTTCTTTTTCCAGTCAGTTCTTCTATCTCTCCCATGTGAAGGAGCTTCTTTTCAGGTCTTGTTATTATCATTGCCATTACCATTATCATTACTATTCCCAGCACCTTGTTGAATATAGCATCATCCAAATTTACAGCAATATTTGATCCGATTATGGAACCTATTACCGCAGGTACTGCTAAAACTAATGCTATCTTTGGATAGAAATATCCCTTTCTCCTGAAGTTTGCTGTAGCCGCAATATTTTGAGCCACCAAAGCTATTCTATTGGTGCCGTTTGCCGTAGCGGAAGGAAGTCCCATGAAAATGAGAATAGGCATTGTAATGAGTGATCCTCCTCCCCCCAGAGTATTTAAAAATCCTGCAACGGTTCCAGCTATGTATACAAGTAAAAAT
>NZ_CEZJXU010000034.1:0-10101 GCF_983023055.1 Dethiosulfatibacter sp.
CTGTCAGACTCAGGATTCAAGGTCGCCTGGAGCATCCTGTTAAGCTCTATTGTTCCTGAGGTTCCCTTCTTCATTGGAGACAGCACCTGAATGTCTTCAAGGCTGTTTAAGCCATAGTGAGATGTAAGCCTGTCGGAACATAGCGACACTATTGTTTCACCGATTTTTCCTTCTTCTGCCTTTATGAAGAAAAAGTCGCCATCCTTTATATTGTATGAAGGTGCTTCACCCATGTTTATCTTGTGGGCGTTGACCTTTATGAGACTTGTTTCCGACTGCCTGAATATCTTGTCAAGCTTGGTTGAAGGTATAACTCCCGACTCTATTATGTCCTTAAGAACATTACCAGGTCCCACTGATGGAAGCTGGTCAACGTCTCCAACAAGAACAAGGCTTGTTCCAGGTTCTATTGCCTTAAGCATGGAATTCATTAGAAGAATATCCACCATTGATACTTCATCTACTATTATTGCATTATATTCAAGGGGAGATTCGTCGTTTCTGTTGAAGAACAGTGAGTTGGTATCCTCGCTGAAGGTGTATTCCAAAAGCCTGTGAATTGTCTTGGCCTCCCTTCCGGAAGTTTCAGTTATCCTTTTGGCAGCCCTTCCTGTCGGTGCACAGAGAGCAGGATCCCTTCCCATTTCCTCAAAAACCCTTATTAGAGTGTTTATGACTGTAGTTTTTCCAGTTCCAGGACCTCCAGTAATAATTGATACCCCATTTTCAAGGGCTTTAACTATACCTTCTTTCTGCTTTTCCGTAAGCTTCCTCACATTTTCCTTTTCTATATTATTTATTATCTTGAGTATATCCTTCTCTTTTTCAGGCTGATAGTTGGTATAGAGATTCACCAGCTTGTTGGCAGTACCGGATTCTGCATAATAATATGGAGTATGGTATATACATTCAACATCGTTGATATTCTCCACAAAGATTTGTCCCCGAAAGGCCATGTTTGATATTACTGCATCAATATAATCTATCCTTACGCCCAGTACTGATTCAGCCCTTTCCTTTAAAAAAGACTTAATTACATAGGTATGTCCTTCAGAAGCAGATTCTATGAGTACGAATCTTATTCCTGCCTCAATCCTGAATTCAGAGTTCCTATCAATACCCATAGTCCCTGCAACCTTGTCAGCCAGTTTGAATCCTATACCGTTGATTTCCTCCGCAAGCTTGTAGGGATTGTCACTTACCTTTTCAACTGTTTCTGCACCGTATTTCTTGTATATCCTAATACCGTACGAAGGTGATATTCCATATTTCTGGAGATACATCATTATCTCCTTGATTTCAATCTGATCCCTGAAACTTTCAGTGATTATGGCAGCCTTCTTTTCACCTATTCCATCCACTTCTGTAATAAGTCCTGGATTGTACTGCATTATTTCAAGAGTCTTCTCACCAAAATGCTCCACAAGCCTTCTGGAAGTGGATTTTCCTATTCCTTTTATAAGTCCCGAAGAAAGATATTTTTCTATTCCCATTAATGTATCCGGAAGTATTATCTCATAGCTTTCAACATGAAACTGCTTGCCATACCTCTTGTGGTATCCCCATTCTCCCGTAAGGCACATAGTTTCCCCTTCGCTAAGATTCGCAAAGGTACCTGTAAAGGTGACAACATCCTCGTCAGTATCCATTATTCCTACAGTATATCCATTTTCTTCGTTATGGTATATTATCTCTTCTATTGTTCCATTGTGTTTTTCCATTAGTCCACGTCCTTAATTGAATACCTGCGGCATGGAGCCTATCAGTATCTCGTAACTGCCTCATCCAGAGGCGACTAGATACATTATATGATTTAAATAAATTTGGGTAAAGAAAAACTTTTTATTTAAGTAGAATTTAAATCGCAAAACCTTCTTCAAATCGTGATATAATGAAAGGAGAATTAGCTTTAACTCTTTTGAAATAATGAAGTTTCAATGCGAAGCAAGTTTCGTAATTATTCACTCAATAAAAAGTATCTCGTTGAAGCGTTTTCGATACTTTTCATCTCACAAGAAAGCGGCTTTGCCGCGTTAATTGCACAAGCAATTATTAAGATGCGTAGAAAGTTTCCCCCTGAGCATAATACCAATGCTTCAAGGGATTATGCATTTTTAACTTTCTTAAGCTATGAATAAACTCAACTTTGCTTAGCTCTGAAACTAGGAGGGAATATATGCCTATAATGAAAACAACAAAAAACTATGAAATTCTTTGCTTTTACACGGACTCCAAGGACAAGCTTTCGCCTAAAGCCCTTGTAGGCATCTTCCAGGATGCAGCCTCCAACCAGTCAAACTTCCTTGGGGTAGGATACGACTATATGCAAGCCCACAACCTTATCTGGGTACTTCTTAAATACAATATAGTCATAAACAGGATGCCCAAGTTCAGGGAAAAAATCAAGGTAGTCACCTATCCAATGTATTACGAAAGATTTTATGTCTACCGTAAATTCGAGGTCTATGACGAAAATGAAAACCTCATCTCTTATGCCTACTCCACCTGGACCATAGTCAATGTTGAAACAAAAAGACTGTGCAGAATTACCAGTGACCTTACCAAAGCCTACAGTTTCACAACAAAGGAGAGATTTTTTGAAAAGATATCTTTCAACAATATTGAAAAAATCAAGGAAGCCGACATAGAAAAGAACTTCCAAATCAGATATCTGGACATCGACCACAATCTCCATGTAAACAATACAAAGTATGTTGCCTGGGCAATAGAGTCCGTACCCTTTGAAATAGCAACTAACTGCGACCTTTCCCATATGGATGTAATCTACCGCAAGGAGATACAGTACGGAAATACAGTGGATATAATGAGCAAAATCAACGACTTCGATGACAAAGTTGAAATAATCCACATGGTAAAAAGCGAAGCTGGCGACCTTCTCTGCCAGCTGAAAACTATATGGTCTAAAAAAAATGGAAACAGTGAAGAAAACAATGGAAACAATTAAACAGCAAGGGTGATGATCCTGTGTAAAAGTTAATTAATATTAATTTTTACAATTTGTTCATATATTTTTATATGATTTAATGATAAAATATATTTATCCAAACAGTGATTTGATCACTTAAGAAGGAGGAAATATGAACCCAGTAGATTTCATTTGGATAATAGCTGCCATAATATTCATAATTATTGAAGCTGCAACAATGGGTCTGGCAACAATATGGTTCGCTTTTGCATCAATAGCAGCCTGGCTTGTTCAGATCATAGGAGTACCACCCCTTGGACAGATTGCCGTATTTCTCATAGTCTCTGCAGTATTGCTTTATTATACCCGTCCAATAGCATTGAAGTATTTCAAGGTTGGAAGGGTGAAAACAAATGCTGATCGTCTTGTTGGAGAGACAGGCAAGGTAACAGAGGAAATTGACAATTTAAATGCTAAAGGTCTTGTTAAGATTTCAGGCCAGATCTGGACATCAAGATCATTGGAAAACAAGGTAATTCCCGTCGAAACCCTTGTACATGTTGAAAGCATCGACGGAGTAAAACTAATAGTTACTGAATTGGAGGATAATTAAATGCCACAAATAGCAGGTTTCATAGTACTCGTTGTAGTACTAATAATCGTAGTAGTAGCAAATATCAAAATCGTACCCCAGGCGAATGCTTTCGTACTTGAAAGACTTGGTGCCTACGGTACAACATGGAATACAGGCCTTCACGTGAAATTGCCCTTCCTTGACAGAATCGCAAGAAAGGTATCTTTGAAGGAACAGGTTGTGGATTTTCCTCCCCAGCCCGTAATCACAAAAGACAATGTAACAATGCAGATAGACACCATAGTTTTCTTCCAGATAACAGATCCAAAGGCATTCACCTATGGAGTTGAAAGACCTCTTTCAGCAATCGAAAATCTAACTGCAACAACACTGAGAAACATCATTGGTGATCTTGAACTTGACGAATCACTTACCTCAAGAGAAATCATCAATACGAAGATGAGAAGCATACTTGACGAAGCCACTGACCCTTGGGGAATCAAGGTAAACAGGGTTGAGCTGAAAAACATCATGCCTCCTTCTGAGATCCAGGATGCAATGGAGAAGCAGATGAAAGCCGAGAGACAGAGAAGGGAATCCATCCTGAGAGCAGAAGGAGAAAAGAGATCTGCAATCCTTGTTGCTGAAGGTCACAAACAGTCTATGATCCTTGAAGCGGAAGCAGACAAGGAAGCTGCAATCAGAAGAGCCGAAGGTGAAGCGAAAGCAATAGTAACTGTACAAACTGCAACCGCAGAAGGTATCAAGAAAATTATTGAAGCTGCTCCTACAAAAGAAGTCCTTACACTTAAAAGTCTTGAAGCATTCAAGGAAGCCGCAAACGGCGCTGCCAACAAAATTATTATTCCTTCGGAAATCCAGGGAATAGCTGGTCTTGTATCTTCACTTACTGAAATTGTAAAAGAAGACCAAATAGAAGATAAAAAAGCAAACAGTACTGAAAGCTAATAATAATGAAAGCTGTAATAAATTGAACCAAACTATAACAAAAACTCCAAACCGGTTGAGAATCCGGATTCGGAGTTTTTTATTTCTAACTGTTTTTTCTATTCTCAATTTATTTTTTCTGTCTAGAATCTCATACTCTTTACAACAACGCCTTCTATTACGTCAAGCTTCTTAATAAGCTCTTCCGCGCTTTCGTTGCTGTTGTCTACCATTTCAAGTATTAGTAGTCCCTTTTCAGTACAGCTTACATCTGCATGCTGGTGCATTCCCAATCTAGTCTTGATATGACAACCGTATTCTGTCAAAAGCTTCTGAACATTTTCCGCAGCTTCGCTTCTTACATCAATTTGAATACCCATAATTATCTTTTCCATAAACACCCTCCAGTTTCGTTTTAGGTAATGTTTCTTATGAAAATATCTACACACCCTTAAGATATATTATATCATACTTCAGCATTCACAGAAACAGGAGTTTTCACTTCCATTTCAATGTTTGTGCAGTATATTGTTCACGTAGTACATCAAAACGGTTTTTTGGATACAATATACAATGATGCGGTTTTTCAGTACAATCCTGTTGACAAATTGTTAAATTTCTGTTACAATCATATAAATTAAAGCTTTGAAAGAGAGTCTACTTTCCCCAATTGCTCATAGAGAGCCGGTATCGCTGAAACCCGGCAGCAAAGGAATAAAGATATCACTCTGGAGCCGTTTCGGTGAATAATCAGCCGGGACCGTATGACCCCGTTAAAGGTCTAGGTTTGTTAGAACCGATAGAGAGGCACTCAGTGCAACCAAGGTGGTACCGCGGATTATTTCGTCCTTGAAGATTAATTCTTCGAGGGCTTTTTTATTGGATGTCGACACCTCGCTGAAAAAACGATTGTATAGACCTACAAAAATAGAGAAAGGAGAATATTATGTATAACGAAAAACCTCTAACAGCAGAAGAAAAAGAATTGGCAGAACTTTGGGAATCAGTTGAAACTATAAATCATTTTGGAACTGGACAGTTTTCAGATGACAAGTAAAACTCGTATATTATAGATATACTTAAAGGTAGTAAAAAATCAATAATGAAAGGAGAACAATATGAATAAGGATAGATCTTTAACCCAAGAAGAAAGAGAATTGGCAAAAATGTGGGAATCAGTTGAAACTATGAATCATTTTGGATGCGGACAATATTCAGAAAGCAAATAACTTAATTAAGGAGGATATAATGGAAAGTGATATTAACATTGACCTCATTGCCGTAAATGCAACATAAAAAGAATCTATTGAGATTATAATCCAATAGATTCTTTTTTATTGTTTTAATTATTCAATTTTACTTCTTGATTAAATTTTACTTTCTATATAAACTCTATGATTCTATCTGTAATTTCAGCAGTAGTAAGGTAGCTTTCTTCCTTGCTTATGTCTGCGGTTCTGTTACCTTCACTAAGAGCTTTCTTTACTGCATCGTCAATCATTGTAGATTCTGTTTCCAATCCAAATGAATATTTAAGCATCATAGCTGCTGAAAGTATTGTAGCAATAGGATTCGCCTTGCTCTTGCCTGCAATATCAGGTGCTGAACCATGGATAGGCTCAAACATTCCAAAGTTCTGCTCTCCCATTGAAGCTGATGGAAGAAGTCCTATGGATCCAGTTATCACGCTTGCCTCGTCTGAAAGTATGTCTCCAAACATATTTCCTGTAAGGATTACATCAAACTGCTTCGGATTTACTATAAGCTGCATTGCAGCATTGTCTACATAAAGATGCTCAACCTTAACCTCAGGATATTTTTTCGCAGTCTTTTCAACTGTTTTTCTCCAAAGTCTTGATGAATCAAGAACATTTGCCTTGTCAACACTTGTTACCTTCTTGTTTCTCGTCATTGCTATTTCAAAAGCTCTTTCTGCTATTCTTGCAACTTCATATTCCCAGTACTCCAAACAGTCATAAGCGTGGCTTCCTTCTGTTGCTCTCTTTCCAAAGTATATTCCACCAGTTAGCTCTCTAACTATTACAATGTCAAGTCCGCCTTCAACGATCTCATCCTTGAGAGGACATGCATCAGCAAGCTCTTCAAACATTACTGCAGGTCTTATATTTGCATATAATCCAAGCTCTCTTCTCAAAGTAAGAAGGGCTTTTTCCGGTCTCAATTCTCCCTGAAGGTCATCCCACTTAGGTCCACCAACAGCACCAAGCATCACAGCATCGCTTTCCTTGCAAACTTCAAGAGTCCTTTCTGGAAGATTGACTCCCTCTGCCTCTATTGCCGCTCCACCAGCCAAAAGCTCTTCGAATTTAAAGCTGTGGCCACACTTCTCTTCAACTGCCTTCAGTACCCTTACGGCCTGATCTATTATCTCAGGACCTATTCCATCACCCTTAATTAGTGCTATTTTGTATTCCATTTTATCCTCCAGTTTTCATTTTATCCATATTAGATTAATTGTATTTGTTTTATCCTATTTGTTCTTCCTGCTTTTCTTCATATATCATTTTATTTACAGCATTTACATAGGCCTTGACACTTGCCTCAACGATGTCCGTAGAAAGACCTCTACCGATATATACATTTGAATTTTCATTTCCTATTTCCCTAAGCTTTACTGTAGCATCACCAAGGGCATCCTTGCCTTCAGTTACAGAATCCATTGACCAGTCTTCCAGTTTCAGTTTTTTGCCTACAATCTTTTCTATGGCCTTAAAAGCTGCATCTATTGGTCCGTCTCCAGTACTAACTTTCTCAATAGACTTGTTCCCTACCTTCATCTTTACAATAGCAGTTGAAGTGATTGTATTTCCAATGTTAATAACAAATCTTTCAAGTTCCACTTCTTTGGGAACGGCTACGTTTTGTCTTGAAACAATTGCATCAATGTCTCTTTCATGTACTTCCTTCTTCTTGTCTGCAACATCCTTGAATCTAGTAAAGGCTTCTGCAAGCTCTTCTTTTGTAAGGGTGTATCCCATTGTTATAAGCTTGTCGTTGAATGCATGTTTACCAGAGTGTTTTCCAAGAACAAGCTTGTTCTCACTAAGTCCTACAGACTCCGGTGTCATTATTTCATAGGTTTCTTTATTGCTCAACATGCCGTGCTGATGAATTCCAGATTCGTGAGCAAAGGCATTCGCTCCAACAATTGCCTTGTTTGGCTGTACCTTCACACCAGTAATACTTGACAATAACTCGCTTGATCTCATGATTTGAGTAGTATCTATATTTACTGTATATGGGTAGATGTCTTTTCTTGTATTAAGAACCATGGCAATTTCTTCAAGAGATGCATTTCCAGCTCTCTCTCCGATACCGTTGATTGTACATTCTATCTGAGTTGCTCCTGCCCTAATTGCTGAAAGGGAATTCGCAACACCAAG
The DNA here is from genome assembly GCF_983023055.1 of Dethiosulfatibacter sp. Classification (NCBI taxonomy): domain Bacteria; kingdom Bacillati; phylum Bacillota; class Tissierellia; genus Dethiosulfatibacter; species Dethiosulfatibacter sp. The sequence goes on from NZ_CEZJXU010000034.1 coordinate 7,853, forward strand.
CCCCAAGTCATTGTGGCAATGTACGGAAATGTCCACCTTCTCAAGTGCTGGACACTTGCCTCTAATCTTCATCAAGAAATCGTAGTATTCTTCAGGTGTTGTATATCCTACAGTATCAGGAATATTTATTGTTGTAGCTCCTGCATTTATTACCCTTGTGAATATCTTTGCAAGGAAATCAACATCACTTCTAGTGGCATCTTCAGCAGAAAACTCTATGTTTGAAAGATATTTTTTTGCATGTTTAACCATTTCTTCTGCCCTGTCCATTACTGCTTCAGGAGACATTTTAAGCTTGTATTCCATATGTATTGGCGAGGTTGCTATGAATGTATGAATCCTTGGACTTACTGCACCCTTTACACTTTCCCATGCCTTATCTATATCATCTTTGTGTGTTCTGGCAAGACTGGCGACTGTTGTATTTTCTATAACTCCTGCAACTTCCTTTATAGCAAGCAAGTCTCCAGGTGAAGCAGCAGCAAAGCCCGCCTCTATTATGTCAACATTAAGTTTTTCGAGTTGCTTTGCCAATTGAAGCTTTTCTTTTAAATTCATGGAACAACCCGGTGATTGCTCTCCATCTCTCAAAGTAGTGTCGAAAATTTTAATACTTTTACCCATGATTTTCTCCTCTTTTTTATCATTTTTTTATTTAGCTAAAATCTGGTTCCCATTAATCAGATTTGGTTTTACATACAAAAAATCCCGTCTCTGACTTACGTCAGAGACGGGATGTATTTACCCGCGGTACCACTCTGTTTATATAGATATACTATATCCATATCTCTTATCCGAGTTCAATCAAACTCTTAGCCTGTAACGTGGCATCCGTATTTTCCTACTGTATTCAGAAAATCTGCTCTGGAGTGAGTGTATTTTCACGACTGTATCGATTTCCACCACCATCGACTCTCTGAAACATGTCTTTTGAAAACTTTTTTCTCCATCACTGCATTTATTTATTGAAGTGATTTTAGCACAAATGTTACATATATGTCAATAACTATTTTACTTTTTCGTCATTTTTTAGATGAAGGTAGAATATTTCATGATAAAGTTCCTCAAGACTTGTAGTATTCCCTTCCTTCTGAAGAAGCTCATTCTTTTTACCAGAAAGAACTATCCTTCCTTCCGAAAGAAAATAGAAATCCGTGCAAAGTTCTTCCAGAAGTCTCATCTGATGGCTTGTCATTACTATGGTCATTCCATTGTGTTTCAAGTTTTTCAGAATTATAGAAAGATCAGATATTCCCTTTATGTCCACACCTGCTGTAGGCTCGTCAAGTATGAGTATTTCAGGATTCTTCAAAAGTTCCGTTCCTATATTTAGGCGCCTCTTCATTCCTCCCGAAAGCTTTTTGACTTTCTTGCCCTTAACTTCCAAAAGTCCCAGACTATTCAATACTTCTTCCATCCTTTGGGAAGCTTCCCCCGATTTAAGACCATACAGGCCTGCAAAGAACCTCATGTTGGCTCCAACGGTCAAGTCGCTATAAAGGGCGATTTCCTGAGGCACATAGCCTATTTTCCCTCTCATTGAGGAAACAGGTTTACCTTCTATTAGAATACTGCCCGACTCATGTCTTGAAAGTCCGCATATGATTTTTAGTACAGTAGTCTTTCCCGTTCCATTGGGACCAATTATTCCTGCAAACTCTCCATTATCCATATGCAGGTTCAAACCTTTAAGTATCTCTTCCTTGCCGAATTTTTTCCTTATGTCTTTAAGATCTACGTTCATAATGCTTCCTCCCCGTAATATTCATTGAAATAATAAATAATATCAATACCGTTTGTATAGCAAGTTCCTTTATAATCCTTGTAGTATCAATGCTGATTTCCCTCTTCAAGAATGATGATATTATATGATCCTTTATAGCCATTCCCGGAATGAATGAAAACATTTCGGGAATCCTAACGCTTAGGATATCGCCGCTGTACATCCAGTTTCCAAGAAGCCATATGGCTATGACAAGATAGGGAACAGCCATCTGGTAATCCGGTCTCGTTCTGAATATATGGGAAAGAGCTGTTGCAAGGACGGATATTGACATTGAATATATAAGAAGATCCATTAACACAATAAAAATATTCAGATGACTAAAAAAGACCAGCTTCAATAATAAAAACTGAAGTGTCGAAATGACAAATATCATAAGTCCTATGCCAACAATGTTTCCAGCCGAATATCCTACACTACTAACTCTTGACATTCTTATTCTTTCAATAATCCTGCCGTCCCTGTC
>NZ_CEZJXU010000035.1:0-10046 GCF_983023055.1 Dethiosulfatibacter sp.
AATAAATGCTTGCGCATTTAACGCAGCATAGCTGCTTTCTTGTATCCCCGATTAATGTTATAATTGTTGTAAAATTATATTTTAAAACATCGGTGGAAAAGAGGTGGCTGCATGCCTAAGATAATGGTAGTTGATGATGAAATTGAAATAGCTGGAATGATTGAGGATTTTTTAAATCTTGAAAATATTGAAGTGGTAAAGGTTGATTCAGGTGAAAGGGCTCTTGAGTTATTTGATGAATCAATTGATCTTGTAGTACTTGATGTTAACATGGAAGGATTAAGCGGAATAGATGTCTGCAAGGAAATTAGAAAAACAAGCTTTATTCCTGTCATTTTTCTAACTTGTAATAATTCACAAAGCGATATGCTTCTTGGTCTGGGAGTAGGGGCAGATGACTATATTACAAAGCCCTTCAATCCTATAGAGCTGGTGGCAAGAATAAAGGCAAATATTAGACGGGCAGAATCCGACAATAGAGGAAGCATATCAGATGAAATTATTACTTTTGACGATATTGCAGTATATAGAAAAAGGTTCACAGTATTCAAAAATAATGTTGATGTGAAAATAAGTACCAAAGAGTTTGAATTGCTTATTTATCTCATTGAAAATGCTCTTATAGTTCTCAAAAGGGAACAGATTCTCAATCACGTATGGGGTGACACATTTTATGATGAAAATCTTGTGAACACTACAGTCAAAAGACTTAGAAGGAAGATTGAAGACGATCCTGAAAACCCGGAATATATTAAAACTATTTGGGGAGCGGGATATGTATTTCAGGGTAATGTAAGATGATGAAAAATATTAAGTTGAGGATGAAGCTTCTAATTGTGCTGATGGTTGCAGGGTTAATAGCCACTATTCCAATGGCTTTAATAGGTATTACATCGTTGATTTCTGCTTCAAAGGAACAGGCGATTGATTTTGGTGAAAAATCCGCTTATTATAATTCGGAAATAATAAATACCTGGCTTACTGAAAAGGCCAATGCTTTGACAAATCTTGAAAACCAGTTGACAAACCTTGTTGATGAAAATGAAATGAGAAAGCTTCTGATAAGTTATTCCGACGCAAATAGTGATTTTATAAGCATATTCATAGGGTACGAGGACAATGAACTCTTTGATGCATATGGGTGGATACCTGGAGATGATTATATTGTTAGGGAGAGACCTTGGTATATTAAGGCATTTAATCAGGATAATCTTGTTACAACAGCAGTATATGTGGATGAAAATAAGAACGAAAATGTTACGGCTATTGCTTCCGAATTCAATTTTGGAACCAGGAGAGGAGTATTGGCTGCAAATATTTATGTAGATTATATTGTCGATAAAATCGACGGTATCAAATATGGCAACAGAGGTTTTGCAGTGCTTCTTGATGATGCGAATCAAATGATATCAGGACCTGACAATGATGAGAACATGGAGATTTTTAATTCAATATCAAAACAGCTGGAGTCGAAAAATATAATGCCGGATAAATCTGAAACTTTCGAACTTAAAATAAATGGTATAACATACCTAGCTGCATATTCAAACATTGAAGGCTTCGACTGGAATCTTTTCCTAATCGCACCTCTTTCGGACTTTATGGAACCAGCCTATGCCATGACCAACAATATTATATATATACTGATTGCAACATTTGTGTTGATATTTTTCATCGGCTATTATCTCAGTAGTTCAATGTCCAGACCAATACTTAAGATGGTCAAGGGAGTTTCTGATATTGCAGGCGGAAATTTCGACAATGAAATAAATATTGATGCCAAGGATGAAATTGGTAATCTAAGCAATGAGATAAACAAGATGAGGATAAATCTTAAGGAGATATTCAATTCAATAAAATATGAAAGCAATATTATAACTATGAATTCTGAAAATCTGAGCAATCACCTTAAAGATACCTACACAGGAACATACAGGTTCATGTCAATGCTTTCACACGACATCAAGACTCCCATTACTTTGATTAAGGGATATTCAAAGGCCCTTGAAATGGGTATACTTGATGAAGAAAAAGAAAAAGAATATATTGAGCGGATAAATTACCGTTCGGAACAAATAGAAAAAATAGTAGCTGATGTACTTGACAACGCATATGAAGCCAACAATCTTAAGACAAACCTTAAAAAAGTGACCTGTGAAGATTTTATAAATACTGTAATTTACAATTCCGAGACTTATGCAATAAACCAGAAAAGAAAGTTCATAAAAAGCATCAGCTTTTCTGATTTTAATGAAAATGACATTATGTATGTAGACCGAATCAAGATTCAAAGAGTTGTTAACAACATCCTGTCCAATGCAGTTAAATTTTCCGAGGAGAACTCTGCAATAGAACTTGAAATCAAAAAATTGGATGGACGTATTTTCACATGTTTCAAGGACCGGGGAGAAGGAATAAAGGGAGAGGAAAAGGAGAAGATATTCAACATGTTCTATAAATCCAATGATTCTAAAAAAGGATACGGACTTGGACTCTATATCAACAAGGCCATCATTGAAGCCCATGAAGGGGAAGTGTATTTTGATTCAGTATATAAAAAGGGAACTGCAAGTGGTTTTTATTTAAATATAGTAGAGAAAAAAACGATAGAATAAAGAAAACACTTAAGGGTATTGTCTCTTAGTGAAAAAACAATTTATGAAATAACGTCGAAAGTTGTGTTTTCTGAGAATAACTGATATCAACACAATACAAAATCACTTTCATAAATTCTTAGATTTGAAAACAAAAAAACTGTTAAAAATTTAACGCCAAAAATATATCCGATATTTTTGACGTTTTTTTGACCTTTTTTTTATATAATCTAGTTGTGTTATTATATAAATTAATTAACAGGAGGAAAACGTATGTCGAATGTTACAAAAAAAGAATCAACCGGCATTATCAGAAAAGTAATATTTATACCAATGGTGTCATTATTTGCACTAGTAATATTAATGGGTATAATTAGTCCTACTACTTTTTTCAACATTGAAACAGCAATATCAAATTTCCAGTATAACTGGTTTGGGTGGCTATATGCAGTCATGGCAATGGTAAATATTGCAATTCTTGCCTGGCTTGCTTTTTCAAAGCATGGAGATATCATCCTTGGTGGTAAGGATGCAAAACCTATCCTTAGCAGATGGAACTGGTTTGCAATCGCACTTTGTGGCGGTATCGGAACAGGTATCGTATTCTGGGGAATAGCAGAGCCTATTTTCCACTTGAACAGTGGTGTTCCAGGAACTGGATTTGCAGCAGGAAGTCCAGAAGCAGCACTTGATGCATTATCTGTATCAATGATACACTGGGGAATCCCATCATATGCACACTATTGTATCTTCGGTGTTGCAGTTGGATTTGCCATCTACAACATGAAGCTACCATACAGAATCTCTTCTACTCTTTATCCATTATTTGGAAGGAAGAGCTTTGGTACAATTGGTAACATAGTTGACAATGTTTGTCTTTTTGCAATAGCAGTATCTGTATCAGCAATACTTGCAGTTGCGTCACTTCAGTTTGGAGCAGGTTTCTTCGCTGTATTTGGACTTGAACCTACAAACCTTGTTAGAGGTATTGTACTTCTTGTAATTGTAACTACGTTTATTGTCTCAAGTTACACAGGTCTTCAAAGAGGAATCCGTAGATTGTCTGACATGAATGCAAAGATATTCATAGGACTTCTTTTATTCATCTTTGTTGTTGGACAAACTAGATTTTCAATGTTCTTCACAGTAGAAGCATTAGGAAGATCAATTGACCAGTTCTTCCCAAGAATGACTTATCTAAGTGCCGTAGAAGGAAACATGTGGCCTATGTGGTGGACAGTAATCTACTGGGTATGGATGATCGTTTATGGACCAATGGTTGGACTTTTCCTTGGAAAAATAGCTAAAGGTAGATCAATAAGGGAATTCATTATAATGAACCTTATGGTTCCTGCATCATTTGCAATACTTTGGTTTGGAGTCTTCGGATCAAATGCTGTCAAGATTGAACTTGATACAGGCGGTCAGATCTGGAATGTTATTCAGACACAGGGTCTTGAGGCTTCGGTGTTCTCATTCCTTCAAAACTTCCCGTTGCCAATGGTTACAAGTATAGGATTCATGATTACATTGTTCCTTTCAGTAGTTACACTTTGTGATTCAATGACTTCTACAGTTGCATCGCTTTCAATAGATATTAAAAAAGGAGCTTCAGTTGAGCCTCCAAATAATATCAAGATATTCTGGGGTCTTGTAATGTCTTCAGTGGCATTTTTAAGTATCATAGCAACTACATCATCTACAGAAGGTGCAGTAAGTGTAGTTCAGTCAACAAAGCTTCTTCCAATGACTGCAGCACTTCCAGTGTTATTTGTTTATGTAGCTCTTGCAATTTCAATGGTTAAGATGTTTACACAAAGAGAGTTATACGATGTTGCTTACTTCCCTGAAACAGCAATAATCGAAGCTGATCTTATCTCTGATATAGATGAAGAAGAGGCAAGTGCGTAAACAATATATGTAACTTCAATGGCTGTAGTCTTCAATGACTGCAGCCATTTTTAATAGCTTAAGAAAGTTAAAATATGCATAACCCCTTGAAGCGTTGGTGTTATGCGATAAATGTAATATGATTATTAAAATATTCAAAAAACATATTAATAGTTTAATAATCGACGCTATATAAGACGAACGTTAGTTATAATTGATATATACTAAAACATTGAACATATTTAAATTGATGACATGACTTATTTACATGTAGGATCATCAATATAATGCGAACGTTTACTATAATACTAATATTTGGAGGAACAAAATGGATACAATAATGTTGAATGGAAGAGAGTTGACCTTTGACCAGGTAAAGGAAGTGGCATACAACAACAAAACTGTAGAAATAACAGAAGATGCTGAAGATATAATAAAAAAGTCAAGGGCGTTGATATTCAAGCTTGCAGATGAAGGATATCCTGTATATGGACTAAACAGGGGAGTTGGCTGGAACAAGGACAAATATGTATTTTCTGAATTCTTTCAAAAATATAATGAAAACCTTATTAAGGCGCATTGTGTTGCAGTAGGACCTGAAGCCAAAATAGAAGAGGTTAGGGCAATGATGGTTATTAGACTTAATACTGCATTGTGCGGATCCACAGGAATGGCCCCGGAGTTACTTCATCTGTACAGAGATTTTCTAAACAACGATATTGTACCGGTGTTGCCTAGAAGAGGTTCTGTTGGAGAAGCAGACATAGCTACTCTTTCACATATTGGTCTTGCTATGATAGGACAAGGAGAAGTGTTTTACAAGGGTGAGAGAATGGCTGCTGTTGAAGCTATAGAGATGGCAGGACTTAAGCCTGCAGAACTTGGTCCTAAGGATGGTCTTGGAATAGTTTCATCCAATGCACATGGAGCAGGTCTGGCAGCTTTGGCTGTTAAGGAAGTTGAAGAGCTTATTGAAGTTTCAAACCTTGCATACTGTCTTGGAATGGAAGGACTTAACGGAAATATTGAATCCCTCGACGAGAAAGTTAATGCAGCAAGACAGATGAAAGGTCAGATAACTTGTGCTGCACAGTGCAGGGAGTTTCTTGATGGTTCGTATCTTCAGGAACCACACAAGGAAAGGGCATTACAGGATTCGCTTGCATTCAGAGGCGCCTTTGCAATAAACGGATCAGTACTTGATTCTCTCAATTATGTTAAAGAAAATCTTGAAATCCAGCTTAACTCTACAGATGATAATCCATGTATTCTTGTTGATGAGGGAAGATTGTCTGTAAGTACAAACTTTGAACCTACAACATGGGTAGTTGGAATCGAAATGCTCAATATCGCATTAAGCCATATGTCAAAGACTGCATGTCACAGAACAATAAAGCTTTCTGATCCTTCATTTACAAAACTCACTAGATTTCTGACACCTTCAGAAGGAGATGTAATAGCATATGGTACAATCCAGAAATGCTTCACCTCAATAGACACTGAGAATAGGATGCTGGCAAATCCATCATCTATGGACTATTTTTCAGTTGCAGGATATATAGAAGACCATGCAAACAATTCACCATTTGTAGTTGACAAGCTGTTGAAGATGGTTGATAACTTGAGATATATAATCGGTATTGAACTCATGCATGCCGTTCAGGCAATAGACCTTAGAAAGGTTGAAAAAATGGGTGAAAAGACGAAATCAGCATACGACTTGATTAGATCAGAAATACCATTCCTTGAACAAGATAGATGTCTAAGTGTTGATATTAAGAAAGCTTATGATATAATAAAATCAGGCAGACTTTTGAAATCAGTAAAATAACATAGATTTAATTTAATTTGAATTGAATAATTGAAGGCAGCCTTGAACCTAGGGTTGTCTTTTTTGATGAGGAGGGATTATTTGGAATATAGTAGCGCGTTTAATATAGATCTAACTAAAAGACAAATCATTACTGTAACAGGATCCGGCGGCAAGACAACTTTAATTGAAAATCTGGCCGAAGAACTGGTAGGAAATGATAAAACGGTTCTTATAGCCACTAGCACAAAAATATTTCTTCCTAAAAAGGGAAATGAAGTAATAGTATTGAATGATGAAATACTTAGAAATATCAAGTTTCTTAAGTCTGATGTTATTTATGGAGGCAAGGAAGTAAGTAAAGAAAATAAAATTGTAGGATTTAATAAGGAAACAATCTCTGGAATATTTGAAAATGAAAATATTGATTTCATACTTGTGGAGGGTGATGGATCAAAGGAGATGCCTGTAAAGGGTTATAGTAACTTTGAACCAATTGTTCCTGAAGAGACTGAAATTTTAATTTCCGTACTTGGAATGAATTCATTGTCTACCAAGGTGAATTCATACAACATCCACAGGGTGGAAGAGTTTAAGAATATTACAGGTATAAAGGATAATGAAGAGATAAAATGTGAAACTTTATTCAAGCTATTTGTCCATGAAAAAGGATATTTTAAGGTGAAGGGGAAAAGAAATGTTATTCTCCTTAATCGGGTTAATGAAAAAAACAGAAAATGTGCAGAATATATAAGAAACAAGGTTGAAAAGGAACTTGCTTTTGTTGAGAAAGTTATATTAGGAGATGAAAAGACATGTTGACAGGAATAATACTAGCATCAGGGTTTTCGAAAAGATTCAAATCTGACAAATTATCCTATAAGATATTTGACAAGCCGTTGGTTGAACATGTTGTAAACTATTGCCTTGAATCGAAACTTCTGGAAGTCATAGTTGTTTACAGAAAGATGGATATACATGAATACCTTAAGGATTACAATATCAAGCTTATAAAAAATGATAATGCTGAGGAAGGAATGTCTGCAAGTTTAAGACTAGGTGTTGAAAATGCAGATATTAATTCTGATGGATATATGATTCTAATGGGGGATCAAATACTATTTGACAGTAGCGATATTGACAGAATGATAGAAGAATTTGAGAACAACAGAAAAATCATTGCTGCAACCTATGAAGGAAAGAGAAGGACTCCTGTGATTTTCCCTTCAGTCTACAGAGATAAACTAATGAAGTTGAGGGGCGATGAAGGTGGTAGAAGCATATTTAAGGATGAAAGCAACGAAAGAATTTATCTTGAGTATGAAAAGATAAAATCCATAGACATAGACCGTATAGAGGATGTTGAATATGTATTGAAGCATCTTAACAAGAAATAGCACTGCAGAAATGATTTCTGCAGTGCTAAATTTATTTTTTGTGATTTAACAATAAGTGTTTTGTTTGTCTTTGGAGACGGCGTTCTTATTTATTTTCAGCTTTAATTCTTTCTATTAGTCTAAGGGAATAGGGATTTCTGATTTTTTGAGAATAGTATTCTCCCTGTTTCAAATGCTCATTGAAGGAGATTATATTGTTTTCTCTTTTGTACAATAATGCGGCATATCCTTCGGCTATTGAACGTCCCCAGAGATTGTTGAATTTCTTGTAATAGTCAAGAGCTTTGAGTATATATTCTTTTGAAAGCTTGAACTTACCAAGCTCATAGTATGACTGTCCTAGTCCTGTATAAAACATATCCAGACCTTTTACTATATTGTTTTTCTCACATATGTCTATTGCTTTCTTATAGTTGGTCAATGCATTTTTGAAGTTGTTTTTGTATTTGTAGATATTTCCAAGATAGTTGTAGCAGGCTGCAATGTTCAGGGAATACTTATTCTCCAAAAGAGAGAGGTTTTCGAAAATCTCTATGGACCTGTTTAAATGCTTTTCAGCCTGTTCGTATTTGCTTCGTCTTATATTGTAGAGACCTTTCCATCTGAAGAGAGTTCCTGATTCCTTGATGTCAGACTTATGCTCAATTATTTTTTCTATCTTGTTTATATAGAAATTCATATTGTCCAGCTCATTTACTTGTATGCTGTAGTAAATCATTTGATGATAGCCCTGAAGCATGTGGTTGTAGCTGTTTAAATCTTCTGCATATTTTATATAGCTTTCTATATATGCCAGACCCTGGTTGTACTCGCCTGTGCGTATATAATAAATTCCCTTTATATAATAATAATCCATTTTCAGCTTGTGAATTCCCAGTTCGTTGTCGTTGCACTTGTCAAGAAGTTGGTCCAACTTTTCAAATGCTTCCTCCATATTTACATTTTCATAATCAACCGCTTTGTGGATTGAAGGGAAAAGCTCGAAATTCATATCTGAGTATAATGACAGGTTCTTGATATTGTATTCAAAAAGCTTTTCATTATTCTCTGTATTTTCATAGTGGTAAATTATCCTTGAATAATAATATTTGTCCTTTGTATTGTTTTTCAGGTTGGACTCATAATAATCAGCTAGTTTTTCATGAAGACTTTTAGCAATACCCTTGTTTAGGTTGTTGTAGATATAATCTTTCATAAGGGAATGGTAGAATGCATAATAAACATCGTTCTCGTTGTAAACCTCCTTTAAAAGGAGCTTGTTTTGAAGTGATTCTAAAGCGTCGAAAAAATCAAATTCATCGGCGTCAACATATTTTAGAAGGAAGTTAAGCTTTATTCTATCTGAAAATACAGATGAAATTTTGAGAATTTTCTTTTCAAGGTTTGAAAGATTCAACAATCTGCTCTTGAGAATATTTTCAACCTTTGAGGAATCCAGAAGGGTGTTCTTGTTATCCTTTAGTATATTGAGATACTCAATTATGAAAAGGGTATTTCCTTCGCTTTTCTTGTAGATTTCATTTATATCATCGCTTGTTAGATTTAGATTGTTGTTTCGCTTGTTGATAAACTCTTCTGTCTCAGTGAGACTGAGTCTATTAAGTGTAATTGTTTCTATGCATTCAGTTTCCAGGAGTCTAACGATGTTTTTTTCGATTTCATTCATATAGGATTCACGGCAGGTTGCTATGAAGATTATATTGCTTGATTTGAATACTATATTGGATAACAGGTTGAAGCTGTAGGAGTCCATCCAGTGTATGTCGTCAAATATCAAGATGACAGGTTTTTTTGAAGCTACAAGATTCAGAATACCAATTATTGCATCAAAAGATACCTGGTGTTTTACGGATTCGATTTTCTCTATTGAGTCAATATCCAGGGGGCTGAAGCCTTCATTGAAGGATGGGAAAAAGTATGATGTAATATCACTCCACAGTTTCGGTATGCTTATTTTTTCTTTTTTCAATACGCTTGCAAGCTGCTTGAATATGCTGTCCCATGACTGAAGGAAAAAATCCCTGTCTGCCGCATAGCATTTGCCGTTGAGAACTATGAGATCGTCTGTTGATATGCTTTCCAGATGTTTATCAAGAAGATCTGTTCTTCCTATTCCGGCCTCTCCAGTGACTAAAATTGATTTTCCCTTGCCGTTCCTAAACTTGTTGAGGTTTGATTTCAACAATGCCAGCTCGCTTTTTCTTCCAATGAATTTTGAAGATGGTTCAGTAGATATACCTTCATCGGATCTTAATTCAAGTATTTCCTTGAACAGGGAAGTTGTTGATTGTTCAGGTTCTAGATCCAAATCGTTTTTCAGTATGTCTACAAGCTTGTAATAAACTGACATTGAGC
>NZ_CEZJXU010000036.1:0-9777 GCF_983023055.1 Dethiosulfatibacter sp.
GCTATTAGGGCTTAGGTTTAGTCCCTTTACAAGAATTTCCTTAAGTTCTTCCTCATCATCGACTATTCCTCCACCGGACCCACCAAGAGTGTAGGCAGGTCTTACTATTACAGGATATCCGATTTTAATTGAAGCTGTAATTCCTTCATCCATGGTTGTTACTATTTCGCTTTGTACAACAGGCTGGTTGATTTCCTTCATCAATTCCCTGAATAACTCTCTGTCTTCTCCAGCCTTTATTGCATCAATTGGAGTTCCGATAATATTAACTCCGTATTTTTTAAGTATTCCTGAATCAGATAGGTCCACTGCAAGGTTAAGTGCGGTCTGTCCACCCATTCCAGGAAGTACGCTGTCAGGCTTTTCTTTCTTTATAACTTTTTCGACAAATTCAAGTGTCAGAGGTTCAATATATACCTTGTCTGCAATCTCTTTGTCAGTCATTATTGTAGCAGGGTTGCTGTTGATGAGGACGGTTTCTATTCCTTCTTCCCTCAAAGCTCTACAGGCCTGTGTTCCCGAATAATCAAATTCCGCCGCCTGTCCTATGATAATCGGGCCTGAGCCCAATACTAATACCTTCTTAATATTCTTGTTTATTGGCATATTATCCTCCTATACTATGCTTAAAAAGTCATCGAAAATGTAATTTGATTCATGTGGTCCTGGACATGCTTCAGGATGAAACTGTACGGACATAAGTTTCTTGTCCATGTTTCTTATTCCTTCAACAGTAAAATCATTCATGTTTATATGTGTCACTTCAAAATCTTCAGGAATTGTATCCTTCTTCACTACATAACCGTGATTTTGAGATGTTATTGTCACTTTTTCAGTAAACAGATTTTTAACAGGATGGTTACTTCCCCTGTGTCCGTATTTCATTTTTTCCGTATCAGCTCCACATGCAAGGGCTATTACCTGATGTCCAAGACATATTCCTATAACAGGAAGCTTGCCGATTATTCCCTTTACATTTTCTATAACCTCTGTCAAATCTTTTGGATCTCCAGGGCCATTTGAAAGAAATAGGAAGTCAGGATTTGTTTCCATAATGTCATCAATTGTAGAAAGTGCAGGTAGAACTGTTACCTTGCAGTTTCTTTCCTTAAAGGAGTTTACTATGTTTGTTTTAACTCCCAAGTCAAGTATTGTAACTTTTTTGCCGGTTCCTTCTATTGTAACCGAGTCCTTTCTAGTAACCTTTTTAACTGCATCTTCTACTGGATTTTTCTTAAAATATTCAACAAGGTCGATTGTGTTTTTCTCAGTAACTATTATTCCCTTCATGGTACCGCTGTTTCTTATAAGCTTTGTCAGGTATCTAGTATCTATTCCCTGTATTCCTATGATTTTTTCCTCTTTAAGATAAGAGTTCAGCGACATCTCGTTTCTCCAGTTGCTGGGCTTATCGCAGAGCTCTCTGACTACAAAACCTTTAACCTTTGCACTTTCCGACTGGATATCGTCAAAATTGACTCCATAGTTTCCTATTAAGGGGTAGGTCATTACTACAATCTGACCATAGTATGACGGATCCGTAAGTATTTCCTGATACCCTGTCATTCCCGTGTTAAAAACTACTTCTCCAAAACTTTCTTCCAAATATCCAAAGCACTTACCTTCTAATTCCACTCCATTTTCAAGAATTAATTTACCTTTCATATATCCTCCTACAAAAAAAATAGCAACTAACGGTATTTTAAATGTTTTTTAAAATACCGTAAATCGCCTTATTTTTAAAATAAATTTCTCTTCAATTTTTTTAGTCTTATTATTATATATCATCATTTTCTCCTTATCAGCATCTCGTACTAATTTAAAGGTTTTAAAGAATTTATCATATTTTTCCACAATTGTCAATAATTATTCAACAATTTCTTTGATTTTATATTTACCATTTGTTAATTCAAGCAAAAACGATATATTTTCATTAATAAAATTACTGGAACTGTCTTGAAGCATTATATTAGTTTTTACAGTTACATACTCACCGTATTTATTATATTCATACTTTGAAATTTTATATGATACTATATCGAATCCGGTATTGTAAAAGATATTGCTAACTTCCGCCTCTGCAACATTATTAGGAATGTTTTTTACAATTATGGAATTCAGGAATTTTTCAACAGTGTCTATTGGACTCAAGTAATCCTTGTATAGCAATGCATTGGTTGCTGTAAAAGGTGATTCTATGTTAAAATATCTATGGAAATAATCTGAACCATCGCTGTTTGTCAGTTTGACAAAATAAATGTTCTCATAATTTGCAGCAGTGTTGATAATGGAATAAAGCATCAAACACTCCTCCATCTCATCAAGTTCAATACTGTTATCCAGGGAATACTCAATGAATACAGTATCCGATACGACACTAATATTGAATATGTTCAGGTGTTCCATTGAAACGAAGCTTTCAGATTCCCTTGTCCTATTTTGCATTATATTAAGTGTTTCTTCTATTTCTTTCGCTTCATTTAAATCATAGACTCCAGAAAGCTCTGTAATTATACAGTTCATACTTTTATTAGGAAGATAAAGCTGCACATATACGTTCTCTTCCTCACTGAAAGGAGAAATTTTTATCACATCATCATCTTCACTTCTAAAGCATGATGTCATAAAAACAGCCATCAGAGCTAAAATCAAAATCATTACTTTATTTTTCATTAAAACTCCTTATACAATAGGCAGCCTGACATAAAAATCAGTACCTTCATCCATTTTACTCTTTACACTAATGGTTCCATGATGAAGATTTACAATCTGTTTTGATATGGAAAGTCCAAGACCAGTACCTCCAGTATTTCTTGACCTGGCCTTATCCGCCCTGTAAAATCTATCAAAAATATATTGAAGATTATCATCAGAAATTCCTACACCTGTATCTCTGATGCTGATAACTGCAAAGTCTTTTTCCCTGTAAACCTTGATATCAACTTTGCCGCTGTCCCTGGTATATTTGATTGCATTGTGTACTATGTTTATCAAGGCTTGTTTTATCTTGCCCTTGTCTATTTTTATCTGAATGCTATCATCTTCATAATAGTTTAAAGTTATATTCTTCTGATCTGCAAGAGGCTTTAGCTGCTCTATGATTTTTTCTATAAGATAATTGAGATATGCAGGTTGGTAATCAAGTACCAGTTGTTTTTTATCGATATCTACAAGCGAAAGAAGATCTGTTACTATTCTGTTAAGTCTGTCTACTTCATTGTTTATATCAATAAGAAACTCTCTGTAGACTTCTTCTTCAACCTCATCCTGCAATAGAAGACTTTCAGACAATAACTTAATAGATGATAACGGCGTCTTGAGCTCATGGGATACATTTCCCACAAATTCCTTTCTCTGCAGTTCAACCTCATTTAACTTCACACTCATACTATTGAAGGAATTGGCAAGAACTTTGAATTCATCATTTGACTTTACATCAACCTTGTCTCCAAATTCTCCGTTTGAAAGCTTGTTTATAACTGGATAAAATTTGGTTATTGGTCTCAAAAAATGGTTGGATATAAGAAAAATCCCTATTATAATCAATATACCTTCAATTAGAACAATCATCCTGATTGTATCGTTAATGTCTACAAGATTATCGTAAAGATCGTTAATCGAATTGGATATAAAAATTCCACCATTGATTTCACTTTCATACTTTACAGGTACTGAAAGATACATAACGTTTCCTATTTCGTTGAAATAGTAATCATTCCAGTAAACATTTCCATCAAGAGATGCATTTATCTCCTCTACATTTATGTTTCTAAACTTGAACTGATTGTTTGAATCCGAAAGTATCCTTCCAAACTTGTCATATATCATTATTCTGGAATCAAGGGACTTCGAATACTGCTGGGTCACATTGTCAAAATAAGTGCTGTATAGAGAGGCATCATAATTATGAAGGTAGTAGTCTATTTCCTGTCCAATTTCCCTACATGACATTTCAAGATTCTTCTTTCTGAATTCCAGCTGCCAGTTTAGCACATATTGGGGTATCAAACTTGTCAATAATATGAATAATATGACTATAAGCAATAAATAGGTGGAAAGCATCTTCCACCTAAAGCTTACAAATCTATTCTTAAATTCTATTCCTAAAATAGTATCCAACTCCCCACTTAGTAAGGATATACTCATAATTGCTGGAATTCTTCTCTATCTTTTCCCTAAGTCTTCTTACGTGAACATCAACAGTCCTTAAATCACCGAAGTATTCATAACCCCAAATAATTTCAAGAAGCTCTTCTCTGGTAAATACTTTTCCAGGATTTGTAGCAAGAAGAATCAGTAAATCGAATTCCTTGGCTGTAAGGTTTACTTCCTTGCCATTTACAGTAACTTTTCTTCCAAGGTTATTTATGATAAAATCATCTACATAAATAATCTGTTCTCCAAGCTTTGTTTCCTTTGAGTTCGATCTTCTAAGTATTGCCTTTATTCTTGCCTTTAGTTCGAGTATGTTGAAAGGCTTAGTCATATAGTCGTCCGCGCCATATTCAAGCCCAAGTATCTTGTTCATATCCTCGCCTTTTGCCGTCAGCATGATAATCGGAACATCAGATCTTTCCCTTATTCTCTGACAAACTTCAAGTCCGTCAATTTCAGGAAGCATAAGATCAAGTATAATTATATTGAATTTTTCCTTGCTTTGCTTTTCAAGAGCTTCCTTTCCATCATAAGCAACTTCTGTGAAGTATCCATCCTGCTCCAGACTGTATTTTAATCCTTTTACCAATAACGGTTCATCATCTACAATTAATATTTTGTTACTCATATTTTCACCTCGTTGTATTATTATTACTATTATAAATCATTTTTCAATAAATTAATAATTTTTGTTTACCAAAGGATTCTATCATTATCCATACGTTTAGTAAATTTTATTTTATCAAGATATTCTAAAATGACTACTCCCTTGTTTCTGTTTGTATTCAAAAGGTCCCTTATTTCTGCTACAGAAATCGAACCATTGCTCTGTATATATCCTGTTGTTATTTCCTTTATGACATCAATATACTCATTCTTTATAACGTATTCATTATTTATAACTGAAACAACTCCACCAATTTGAAGATATTCAAGTATTGAAAAATCCTCGTCTTCTTCCCTTATGGTGTCTTTTTTTACAATCATATCATCCTTTTCAAGAAGTTCTGTTACATTTTCAAGTATCGAACTTTGTTCTGTGGAAAATTCAGGTTCATACCCATATATTCTAATAAACTCATTTTGCATTTCAACAAGTTCATCCTTTTCCATATCCCTTAGAACCCTGTTAAAAAGTGAATTATTCAAGTCAAATGAAATCGAACTTATCAAAGTTTCCTTATTTATACCAGGCTTCAAGTTGAAGCTATTATGATATTTTGTCACCTTTATCAACACTTCATTTTTAATCTTTTCATAATTTTCGGATGTCATGTATAACTCCTTGCGGTTATCCTCGTAACATCTTATTCTTCCAGATTCACCAAGTTCCTCAAGTATGCTCTCCAGGTGGTAAATATCCATTGAAAACATTCTATACAAGTAATTCTTTTCAACTACAATAAACTTTTCCTTTATGAATTCGTATATTATCTCGTTAAAATCCTCACCCGATTTAATATTTGAAGATTCTATTGCTGCCTCACTGTTTGTCTTGTGTTTTATTGCAAATGGATCTATTATCTTTCCTCCTCCTATGGTTTCAAGGGGAGAATAAAATCTCACGACAAAATAATCACCGAATTTAACTGAAATTTCTTCATCAAATCTGATCTGCGCTGTTGATACTTCGCCGGGATTCAATTCCTTTCTTCCAAAAATAATCACCGTTCCTACAGTCTCCATTGTACCTACAAAGAAATGAACCTTGCTTCCGTTTTTTATTATTCTATTTGAATCATCAAGATTTTTCAACTCAACATCTATTATATTGCTTCTAAACACACTGTCCTTTTCTGCAAGAAGGTCTCCACGCCTAATTTCAGACTTGGACAATGATGCAATGTTTATTGCTGCTCTCTGTCCAGCATAAGCTTTCTCTGTATCTACGCCGTGCACTTGTATGTTTCTAACCTTGGCACTTGTCTCATGTGGATAGAGAACAAGTTCATCGTTCAAATTCACACTTCCTTCAATGATGGTTCCAGTAATTACTGTTCCTATGCCCTTAAGTGTAAAAACCCTGTCCACAGGAAGTCTGAAGGGTTTGTTGTCATCCCTAGGAACAACCTTATCTGAATATTCGTTTATCATAGACTTTAGCTTGTCGATTCCATCACCCGTTTTGGAAGAAACCTCCACGACAGGTGCATTTTCAAGAAAGGTATTAGTGAAATTGTCCTTGATATCGTCAACTACAAGCTCCAGCATTTCTTCATCTACAATATCTTTTTTTGTTATTACTATAATTCCGTTTTTTATTCCAACCAAATCGAGAATATTTAGATGTTCAATAGTCTGAGGCATCACCCCTTCATCAGCTGCAACTACAAACAGTATGAAGTCCATTCCAACAACACCTGAAAGCATGTTGTTCAAAAACTTTTCATGTCCTGGAACATCAATTATTCCAACCTTGTTGCCGTTGGAGAGTTCAAAAAAAGAAAATCCTAGATCTATGGTTATTCCCCGTTCCTTTTCCTCTTTGAGCCGGTCGGTATCAAAACCGGTAAGTGCCTTAATCAAAGTTGTTTTACCATGGTCTATATGTCCTGCAGTACCTATAATAATGTTTTTCATATTTTCACCTGTTATTCTAATATTCTGTTAACTTCTTCTGCTATAATTTCATAATCATCATCAAAAACAGTCCTCATATCCAGTATTACCCTGTCTTCATTAATCCTTGCTACTATTGGTATTTCCTGACTTCTAAATTCCCTGTCTATCCTTGATGCATTGATCTTATCAGGATATAAGGCAACAGCATAACTGTCCAGTAATTCCTCAGGCAGTGAACCGCCTCCAATTTTGGATTTACACTTTTCTATTTTAACATTCGCAGAAGGATTCTTGTCCTTTATCATCTTATAAAGCTTTTCAGCCTTAAACTTGATTTCCTCTTCTGGTTGTATAATCATTCTTAATGTTGGAATTTCCTTCAATGCCTTAGACTCAAGAAGATATTTCCTGCAAACACTCTCAAGTGATGCTAGGGTAAACTTGTCTACTCTCAAAGCCCTCGTAAGCTGATTTTTCTTCATCCTTCCAATAAGTTCCTTGTTTCCAAGAATTATTCCTGCCTGTGGTCCTCCAAGAAGTTTGTCCCCACTGAATGTGACCACATCCACACCTTTTTTCACACATTCATGGACCGTAGGCTCGTAAGCAATATTGAACTTGCTTAGATCTACCATAGTTCCGCTTCCCAGGTCTTCCATGACAATTATGTCCTTTTCTTTGCCCAACTTTACCAGATCTGCTGAATCGACATTCTTTGAAAATCCTATTACTTTGTAGTTGCTGGTATGAACCTTTAAAATCACTCCAGTATTTTCACTTATAGCATTTTCGAAATCCACAAGATGAGTTCTATTGGTGGTACCTACCTCTACAAGCTCGGCACCTCCCATTCTCATGACTTCAGGAATCCTAAAACTACCTCCTATTTCAACAAGTTCTCCCCTGGATACAATTGCTTCCTTTCCAGATGATAGAGTATTGAGGGCAAGAATAACAGCTGCAGCATTATTGTTCACAACTAGAGCTGCTTCAGCACCTGTTAAAAGGCAAATAACATCCTCCACTATATTGTATCTTGATCCTCTTTCTCCTATTGAAAGGTCGTATTCAAGATTTGTATAATGGGTGAGAATATCCTTTATTTCATTAAATATATCTTCTGATAGAACAGATCTTCCCAGGTTTGTATGGACTACTACACCAGTGCAGTTTATAACTCTTTTCAAATTGCTGGAATAAATCGAGTCCAGCCTGTCGAGAATAGTTTTATCAATGTTTTCAATGCTTTTTTCAAGTTTTTTCAAATCATCGGAGCTGGATATTTCTGACCTTAAACCATCAAGATACTTTCTGATAATTCCCACTACAATCTTTTGATCAATTTTTTTAAGATAATCCTTGAATTCCTTTTTTTCGATCATGAAATCAACTTTTGGGATTTTTCTATACAATTCTTTTTTCATTTCTACTCCATCATTTTAATATTATGCCGTATTCAGATTTTTTAACCACTTTACCGATTACTTTTAAGAAATCATATTTTTCTATCATTTCTCTGTTTTCCTTAGGTATGGAAACAAGCAAGCCTCCGGAAGTCTGAGGATCATAACAAATATCTGTTATAAGTTCTTCCTTAAAACCATTTTCCTGTATTTTGTTTTCATAATAATCTCTGTTGCTGTATGCACCTGCTGGTATAAGTCCCATTGATGCATATTCAAGTGCCTCTCCTATAACTGGTATTTTATTCATTTCAAGTTCCAATGTAACCTCGCTGTTATCAGCCATTTCTATACTGTGGCCAAAGAGACCAAAACCAGTGATATCTGTACAGGCATTGGCCGAAAGTTCGATTGCAGCTTCAGCAGCCTTGTCATTGAGAGATGTCATAATATCCACGGCTTCCCTGTAGGTTTCGTCACTGCACATTTCACCCTTGATTGCAGTATTTACAATTCCAAGACCCAAAGGTTTTGTAATAGCAATTATATCACCTTCCCGCGCTCCACTGTTCAAGAGAATGTTTTTTTCCTTAACTATACCCATGACAGAAAGCCCGTATTTGGGCTCGTCATCATCTACTGAATGACCTCCCGCAAGTACCGCTCCTGATTCTTTAACCTTGTCGGCTCCACCCTTGAGAATCTCTGAAAGAACTTCAGGGTCAACACAATTCGGAAAACATACTATGTTCAGCGCAAGAACAGGCTTTCCTCCCATGGAATATACGTCACTAAGAGAATTCGCAGCGGCAATCTGTCCAAATGTATATGGATCATCCACTATTGGAGTAAAAAAGTCCAATGTCTGTATCACGCAGTTATCGGCATCAATTTTATATACAGCTGCATCATCTGCCTTACCAAGGCCAACGATGAGTTTTTCATCTTCAAAAGTTGGTAATTTACTCAAAACTTGAGCAAGGGTTTCAGGCCCCAATTTGGCTGCTCAGCCAGAGCTTTTTGTCATTTGAGTCAATTTAATATCTTTAATGCTCATATATTTCTCCTATAAATTTAATATAAATATTTCGGGATATGATATCCTCCAATAATTAATCCCTTCAAATAAGTAAGACTAGTATTTATTTCACTTTAATTAGATCCTTTATCTGATTAAACTTACCATCGGCTATTCCCGATACCTTCTTGATATCTTCTATGCAAGAAAAACAATCCTCATTTTCCCTGTATTCAATGATTCGTGCAGCAATAACTTCACCTATTCCAGGAAGAGATTCAAGCTTAGCCGTGGTAGCCGTGTTGATATTAATAATTCCATCTTTTGCTTCATTATCAGCATCTATTGAATCTCCATTCGCACTGATTGTAGCAAGATCTATTTCTTCACCCTTTTCCGGAATATATACCTTTTGTTCATCATATAGTTTTTCAGCTCTGTTTATAAACTTTGTGTCTGCATTTTCTTCAAGACCTCCCGCTGTTTCTATGAGAGTACAGAGTCTGGTTCCTACAGGAAGCTGGAATGTTCCTGGATTGTTAATAGCTCCGTCAATGTCCACAAATATTATCTTATTTTCAAGTTCTATAGAATTTTCAGATTCTTCATCATAAACACTTTCTGTTTCATCATCCACAG
>NZ_CEZJXU010000037.1:0-281 GCF_983023055.1 Dethiosulfatibacter sp.
GTTCAAAAAACAAAACCAGCTCTCATAGTATTTTCTGAGAACTGGTTTCTATATTTCTGCTTTCATGTTACTCCTTTCGGGTTTTGCCCCTAGGCAGAATTATCGTAACTACCTTTCGGTATATTACTCAACCTTCACTTATCTGTTTTGTCTATTAGACCTCTTATTCATCATACTAGATTTACTTTTGCTTAATTCCATCGATTATTTTTAAATCATTCTTTCAAATCTTTATTTTCGGTTATTATTTGCATTTCAAGATCTTTAGTCATGATTTACAA
>NZ_CEZJXU010000037.1:331-9718 GCF_983023055.1 Dethiosulfatibacter sp.
GATTTGATTTCCTGGTTTCTTAATTAATTGAATTCATTTAAGCATTTCATTCTTTCCGATGTCATACTTGATTTACTTCTTCAACTTTTTCAATTTCATCTGAATCAATATTTCAAATTTTTCTTTTTGGTATTCTGTTGCTTATCAGAAGTCTTTGCCCCTGCTTCACAATTTTCTCAAATTTACTTAATTTGCTTTTCTTGATTTTCATCAATTAAATTCGTTAAATAATTTCAATCTTTCTGACGTCATACTTGATTTACTTTTTATTCTAACTTTATCATTCATGTTTATTCAATATTTCAAATTTTTCTTTTTTGGCTATCGTTTGCTTTTCAGGGTTTTCAATCCTGTTTTACAATTTTATAACCAAATTTTACTAGAATTGTTTTTTTGAATTTCATAAATAAATCCGTTAAAACATTTCAATTTTTCTGACTCTTGAATCATTTGGCCTATCTAGGTTTGACAGGTTTTGTGTTTGTTGTAGTTATGATTATATCACATAGGATTTATAACACAAGGGCTTTTCTTTATGTTTATTGTATTCATTTAAGTACACGAACATTAAAGCTTTACACGCCTCTACAACCCTTTATCTTTCGTGTTTATTCCATATCTTTTCTTGAAATATTCAAACATTATTCATTCGAATATATATTTTGATATCTTTTAGAATATTTTCTTGATTCTAAATGTCTTCTCATTCTTTTCATTGGAAATAAAATAATCACAAGAAAACATAGGTTTTCTTGTGATTATTAGATAGTTTAATACTACAAATTTACAATACTTTATCCAAAAATTCCTTTGCTCTTTCAGATTTTGGACTTTCAAAAAATTCTTCCGGAGTAGTATCTTCTACAATCCTACCTTCATCCAAAAAGCAGATTCTATCGCAGACATTTCTTGCAAATCCCATTTCATGTGTTACCAACGCCATTGTAATACCTGTATTTGCAAGATCTTGAATTACAGTAAGTACTTCCTTAATCATTTCAGGATCAAGTGCAGAAGTAGGTTCATCAAAAAGCATGATTTCAGGTTCCATTGCAAGTGCTCTAGCAATTGCAACTCTTTGCTTTTGTCCACCTGAAAGTTTACCGGGATATACATTTTCCTTATCACTGAGTCCAACCTGATCCAAAAGAGCCATGGATTTTTCATAGGCTTCTTCATATTTCATTTTTTTAGTCTTCATTGGAGCAAAAATCATGTTTTCAATAACAGTCATGTGTGGAAAAAGATTAAAATGCTGAAAAACCATTCCTATATTTTGACGGATTTTCATTATATCTACCTTAGGATTAGTTATTTCATCATCCTTAATGAAGATTTTTCCTTTTGTAGGAACTTCAAGTAAGTTCATGCATCTTAACAGTGTGGATTTTCCTGATCCTGAAGGTCCTATGATTGATACAACCTCACCTTTTGATATGTTAAGATTTATTTCTTTCAATACTTCGAGCTTTCCAAAACTTTTAAATACATTCTCAACCCTAATCACTTCTTCTCACCCATCTTTCAAGCTTATTCGCAAACAATGTAAGAATCATTACTAATATATAGTATGTAATTGCAGCCAACAGATAAGGTTCAAATGCCCTATATGTAATGTTTTGAATCATCTGAGCACCACGCATGATATCCGTTACACCTATCATGGCTACCAAAGATGATGTTTTAAGCAATCCTATTGCCTCATTAACCAATGAGGGCAATATCATTTTCAGTGCCTGTGGGAAAATTATTTTCTGCATCGTCAGTTTGTAAGGTACACCAAGAGACATTGAAGCTTCCATTTGTCCCTTATTCACCGACATGATTCCACCTCTCATGATTTCAGAAATATATGCAGCTGAATTAAGTCCGAAGGTCAAAACAGATGCTTCCAAAGCTGAAATACTATATCCTGTTAATTGTGGCGTGGCATAGTATATAAGAAACAGCTGAACCAGCAGAGGAGTCCCTCTGAAGACTGAAGTGTATGCATTTGCAAATGCTATTGGGATTTTTTTCCCTGAAACCTTTACCAGTGTTAACAATGTACCTAGGAAAAACCCGGCAATCATTGAAAAAAATGTAAACAATAAAGTAATCCCAATACCATTTAATATCAACGGAACATATTCAGCTGTTGTTCTAAAATCAAGCATATTATATCATCCTTTCATTTCCTGTGTGAATCAATAAGACAATGTTACTGTGCAAATTCTTCGCCACACCATTTAATAACAATCTTGTCCATTTCTCCATTTTCAATCATCTTGTTCAATTCTGCATTGAATATTTCTGTCAACTCTGAATCCTTAGGAAAAGCAATTGCAAAACTATTTTCCCTGCTTTGATCATATTCCAATACATTAAACTGCAAGTCGGGGTTTTGATTCACAAATTCAGCCGCTTGGTTTGCATCAAGTATTGCTGCATCAGCTCTTTTGTTTTTAAGTTCTTGAATTACTGCCGGTGTTCCATCTATTGCAAGAACATCTGCACTATCAACATTCTTATTTGCCCATACTTCGTATGTTGTTCCAAATCCAACAACAATCTTCTTGCCCACAAGTTCTTCAAGATTTTCTAGTATCATATCTTTTCTGCTTACTACTGCAATACCTGGATAGAAATAAGAAACTGAAAAATCAACATTTTCAAGTCTTTCAGCAGTTGGCGATATACCTGAACATACAAAGTCTGCTCTGTCACTTTGAATTGCTCCTACTAATCCTGCAAAAGCCATGTCTGTAATTTCATAAGTAAATCCTAATTGCTCCGATAAATAATCAACAATCTCAATGTCCATGCCTATGAAGTTGGTTTTTCCATCTACGATTTCAACAGATTCAAAAGGTGGGAATGTAGCATTAATTGCATATCTTAGCTCTTGTCCCTCAAGTGGTCTTGCGTTTTCAACTGGAACCTGAGCTTGCTCTTCTTCTGCTGGTTTTGCACCACATCCTGTCACCATTGTTAACATCAAAGCCAATACCAATCCAATAATAATACTTTTTCTAAATTTTTTCATTTTTAATCCTCCATTTTTAATTTATATACTTGTATACCAAGTTATTTTAGTTTTGTTTCTTATTACATGTTTATTTCCAATGAATCAAGCCAGTCACGACCAATTACTATCTGTCTCCTAACTTCAGATGGTGCCGTTCCTCCAAAAGATGTTCTAGCATTAACACAAGCTTCAATGCTAATATTTCCCAAAGAACTCTTGGTTACTCTTTCATCAATTGCTTGTAATTCATCATCATTAAGATCTTCAAACTCACAGCCCTTCACTTCACAAATTTTAACCATTCTCCCAACTATCTCGTGTGCCTCTCTAAATGGGATATTTAGTTTAACAAAATGTTCAGCAACGTCTGTAGCATTTAAGAAACCCTTATCAAGCTGCTTCTCTATTTGATCCATCCTGAATTCTGTCTTTTCCAACATATTTGCAAAAATTTCAATACTTGCTTTCCAGGTATCAATGGCATCAAATAGACCTTCTTTATCCTCCTGGAAATCCTTGTTGTATGCCAGTGGTGTTCCTTTCATAACTGTCAACAGCTGGATTAGGTCTCCGTAAACTCTACCGACCTTGCCCCTTAATAGTTCTGCCATATCCGGATTCTTCTTCTGTGGCATGATGCTGCTTCCTGTACAATAACTGTCATCTATCTCAATATAGGAAAATTCCTGTGAATTCCACCATACAAATTCTTCTGCCCATCTTGAAAGATGCATCATGGAAATTGATGCAGCACTTAAAAAGTCCAAGCAATAATCCCTGTCACTTACACTGTCCATGGCATTCTCTGTAGGAGCTGTAAAACCCAGCAATTTTGCAGTAGTGTGCCGGTTTGTAGGAAGAGTAGTTCCAGCCAGAGCACATGCGCCTAAAGGACACAGATCCATTCTTTCATAAGCACTCAATAATCTGTCAATATCTCTTCTGAACATTTGAAAATATGCCATGAAGTGGAATCCTATAGTAACTGGCTGTGCATGCTGCATATGAGTAAAACCTACTGTGATTTTATCAGCATAATTTTCTGCCTTCTCCAATATAACAGATTCCAACAATACAAGTCTATTTAGAATTTCTTTTATTTCCTCTTTCAGATACATTCTTCCATCAACCTGGCACTGATCATTTCTACTTCTTGCCGTATGAAGCTTCTTGCCCACGTCACCAATTTCAGCGATTAAGCGACTTTCAATTCCCATATGAATATCTTCATCTTCAACACTGAATATGATTTTTCCACTTTCAATATCCTTCAATATGGTTTTCAGTCCTGCTATAATCTCATTTTTTTCTGACACTGTGACTATTCCTTGTTCTGCAAGCATAGTCACATGCGCAATGCTTCCATCAATATCATTCCGGTACAATCTTTGATCATATTCAATGGAAGCATTGAATTTTTTCACAATATCATCCATGCTCTTTTCGAATCTACCACCCCATAAACTAGCCATTATATCACCTTCATTTCTTCGTAATACTCAAACATTTCACTACCTGTGGCATACCATACATCCCCCAAGTTTTCCATATAATCCAGCAATTCTTCCAACATACCTATTCTACCTGGTGCTCCAATTGCCTGTGGATCCAATTGTAAAACATAACAGAGCCCATAATCATGACATCCGTAGAATTCATCCTTCCAATTGCTCAATACACCTGTATAATTGGCAATTCTTCCCTGACCTGCAGGAAAAGCAGGTTTATAGTTAAATGCAAAATATGGTAGATCATAATTCGCCCAATGGATAGGTATTTCCAATAAATCCATCTCTTTATCCAAGTCCTTATAGTAAGGTCTGTCATCATCACTCAAATTACTTGAGTAATTCATACCGTTATTTTTGGCAATTCTGAGAGTATCAATTGTAAGCTCACCTTCAGGGCTTCGAAATCCTTTAGGCTTAACACTGCAAACTTTTTCAATTGCATTTATACTCTTTTTCATAACTACATCCTGTTCTTTCTCAGTAAGCAATGCCATATTTTCATGAGCATATCCAAGAGCAGCTATTTCATGTCCCTTTTCTTGTATCCTTACAATGTCTTCTGAATAGTTTTCTGCAATCCATCCAGGTACAAAAAACGTTGCTTTTATATTTCTTGCCTCTAATATATCAAGAATTCTATAAAGGCCTCTTTTCATGCCATATTGTCCTAGTGACAGTGTTTTCGGCATATCTACGCAACCTTGATCAAGCTGCAGCCAAAACAACTCGGCATTCAAATTAATTGTTATCATTGCTACACACTTCATATTATTTGGCCATTTCACTTGTTCTACGTACATAAGTCCTCCTTTATCATTTTATTCGTTGATCTATACCAGTCGGCAATTTCACTACCAGTAGCTACCCAGACATCTTCTCTGGTGGAAATGTTTTTTAGAAGATATTCAAGTATCTGTATTCTTCCTGGTGAACCTATTACCTGAGGATGGTTCATATAGGAAATACAAAGTCCATATTTATGATGACCTTCAAACTCCTTCATGAAATTATCCTGCACATTTTTATAACAAGAAATCCTGTCCTGTCCAGTTGGTTCAGCCGGATACAGATTATATGCCATTGCTACATAATCATCTACTTCCCACTTGGTGGGTATCTCAATAAAATCAGTTTCTTCTCCATCGATAATCGTTCTATAGGGTCTGTCATCACCACGCATTGAACTTGAATATCTAAAACCTCTTTCATAAAGCAAGCTTGGTGTATCTTTAGACCAGTCCCCTGAAGGAGTTCTAAAACCTGTCACCTCTCTGCCAATGATCTCTTTAAATATCCTCTGACTTTTTTCGATTATCTCTATTTGCTCTTCTGTTGATTTACTTGCGAATCGTTCATGTGCATAGCCATGGTGTCCAATTTCATGTCCCGCAGCATCAATCCTTTTTACTACTTCAGGATATCTTTCAACAGTAAGACCAGGTATAAAGAATGTTGCTTTAACTTTATACTTATCCAATTTATCTAATATCATATCCACACATCTTTTTGGACCATACTGTCCAATAGATAAAGATTTAATGTATTTTTCCCCGTTAGGTAGGCCTGCATTGCCATTTTCCCAGGTTGTGTCACCATCAAGGTCAAAGGTGAACATTACAGCACTCTTCTTCCCACCCGGCCATTTTATATTATCCATTTTTTCTCCTTTTCAGCCTTATTTAGAATAAATAAATAATAGTCGCAATTACTATTTTAAATAAATAGATTGCAATATACATGCCAATATAGAGAGAGAACACTTATCCTTCTTAAACATTGAAATTTCAATGTTTTTTTCAGTATTATTTTCAATCATCATAATTATCTCAGATAAAAAAGGTATATTAGGTTAATTATTAACCTAATATACCTTTTTCGTAATAACTTTCAATTATTTTTAGAAGCTTCAATCCTTCTTGTGTAACTACACTTCCACCCCGGCCTTTTGCTGATCTTACAAAGCCATAATCTGAAAGTTTGCTTAGAGTTTTCCTTATTTCTCCTTCAGTATAATATCCACCATTTTCAAGTATTATCTGCAACAACTTTTGCCTTCCATACCGTTCCCTTTTTTTAAATGAATTTGCCAGAATTTTAAGTACCTCTCCGTATAACTCTATGTCCCTTCCTTCATTTAAAACAAATTTATCAATAATTGTTGTTGAATGATGCAACTCACTCTTTTCAACTATATTCCTTTTACTTTGTAAAAGTGGCAGATCATTAACTTCTATAACAGCCTTTCCTTTACTAGCCAAAAATTCTACAACATTCCTAAGTTCTCTAACGTTTCCCCTCCATGAATAATCATTCAAGATTTCCGCAACTTCATTAGTAAGCTGAATATTAGTATTCATCATATGTGATATAGAATAAAACAAGGGAATTATGTCTTCTTTTCTGTCTTTAAGATTAGGAATAAACAAAGGCAATACGTTTAGCCTGTAATATAAATCTTCTCTAAATTCTCCGTCTTCTACCATTTTAAACAAATCTTTATTGGTTGCAGCAATAATTCTAACATCAATATTTATATTTCTATTGGAGCCAACTCTTATTACCTTTTTCTCTTCTAGGGCACGCAACAGTTTCGATTGTAATTGTAGTGGCATCTCTCCAATTTCATCCAAGAAAATAGTGCCTTTATGTGCCAATTCAAAATATCCTATTTTCCCGCCCTTTTTTGCACCGGTAAATGCTCCTTCTTCATATCCAAACATTTCACTTTCCAGCAAATTATCAGGAATTGCCGCACAGTTAACTGCAACAAAATTATATTTTCTTCTAAAAGAGTCATTGTGAATACTCTGGGCAAACAGCTCTTTTCCAGTTCCACTTTCTCCTATTATCATAACCGAAGCATCTGACCTGGCAACTTGCCTTCCATTTTCAATAGCATTCCTTATTTTACTACTATCTCCAATAATATCTTCAAATGTATGTTTTGCTACATGGCTTGTTTCACTAAGTTTTGACCTTATTCCATGCTGCTTTTCTTCCACTTCTTCGAAGTCTGTAAGGGTAATAATGTATCCAACAACTTCATTTTCCAGCATTATTTCAACTACTGTAGCTATCAAATGTGCAAATTCAAATCTAATCAATTTCTCCTTGTTGGAGTTTACATTCAATTCGGGAAGTATTTCTGAAATATTAAATCCCATGAGAACCTTTGACCTACTTAACAACAGTTTCTGTGCCTTCTCATTGGTCAAATATATTTTACCTAATACATCAGTTATTATTATTCCCTCATTCATCAGTTTGATTAAGGTATTCAGCTTCTCGGTCATTCCTTTTCGATCTTCTAAAAGCTTATCCATTCCAGAATTAATATAATAGTTTTCTTTCCTGGCCTCAACTGCTTCATTTAAGTAAAATTCTTCGTATATTCCTAATTTGTTAGCAATATTAAACAAACTATTCATATCAATAGAACTTTCTCCTAAATCAATAATCGTCCTTATTCCTTTTGGAACTAGATGTGCTTCATTGGGAGTTATTGCAACAGCAATTGACCTGTCGTAATCCTTCTGGCCATAATAAGGATAGAGGTCTATATCTCTAAATCCAGCAGCATACATGGATGTAATGGTATGCATGCATGATCTATTGTCAAAATTCACAAGTAAGGCCCTGGTACCTTTTGGTATCTGCCCTAGTCTCTCCATTTGTTTTTTATTCAATGATAGTGATAAAACAATAATTTCAGAATTATCTCCAATTTTTTTACGAACCTTTTGAAATATATTAAATGCAGACAATAAAACAAAGTCTTCCTCAAGACTTTCTACTTTATCCATCTCTTTAATTGAGTAAGACTTAAAACTCGCATATTTGCTCAAATACTTCGTTATATTTAGCATCAAAAAATCTGCATACTCTTTTTCTGTAGCAACTACAGCTATTTGTTTCATCTTTTCACCTCATTGTTCCAAACTATATCGCAATTATACTAAAGGTTACATTACATTGCAACTAAACAACAGTAAGGCAGACTGGCTATACTACCAAGACTGCCTTACTATATTACAGGTGTTTTTACAATTCTACATTACTAATATTCTTGAAAGGAGGATAACCCGCCGAAGTGTGTCTTATGCCAACTCTTACACACATTTCTGCATAGGCAATTGCAATAAATGCAGGATCAAACACCTTTACAGGTAGTTCTTTTTCTATCATATCTCCATAACTTGCCATTCCCAAACAACCAAGAATTATACCATCAACACGGTCCTCCTTAACTGCTTTTTCACATAGATT
The DNA here is from genome assembly GCF_983023055.1 of Dethiosulfatibacter sp. Lineage (NCBI taxonomy): Bacteria > Bacillati > Bacillota > Tissierellia > Dethiosulfatibacter > Dethiosulfatibacter sp. The sequence continues at coordinate 9,116 of NZ_CEZJXU010000037.1, forward strand.
TTTCATGTATTTCCCCGTTGCCTCAGGATTAACTCTCAATTCTGCTATTGGTATATCCAATGCTCTGACTGATGTCATTTTTTCCCGGGCAATACCATTTCTCATAAGTCTTCTGTATGTTCGAGGAATATTGATGCTTTCAGTGGTAATAACAGTAAACCTATTACACAACATATTGGCAACAGACAAGGTAGTCTCTCCTGGTCCTATAACAGGAATTTTAACATTTTCACGTATTGCATCAATTCCTACATCACTAAAGCAATATACTACTATTGCATCAAACCCATCTTTTTCAGCCTTAATACATTCCTTGACCAGTTCTGCCGCAGCAAAGGCTTCATCGGTATTACAGTCCAATTCATCAGGACCTTTTTTTATACAGTCAACTGAGATTTCAGCATCTGGAGAAAGGGCTTTTGATAGCATAACCTCTCTATCATCCAATGTCTTTCTATCCATTGCCTTATCAGGCATTATAACTTTTATTTTCATTTGCTCCTCCTATACTATTGATGTATCTTCAGATAATAAGTATTGCGACTACTCGCTTAATTATACTAAAACATTTCTTTTATTGCAATTTGACTGGAAATTCTCAAT
>NZ_CEZJXU010000038.1:0-9539 GCF_983023055.1 Dethiosulfatibacter sp.
CAGCAAATTCTTTCTGACTTGGAATTATTGAAGACCACTTAAGTTCACCATTTATGTAAATTGAAGGTAATTGCTTAACTTCCATTTTCATTGTTCTTGCTATGTCTTCTTTGACATTATATTGGAAATATGAAACGTCAATTTTGTCACCAAAGTCATCTTTTTGAATTCGTGCAGCATCTTTCATATATGTACATGCAGCACATGCTAAAGGATCTAGAAGGAAAGCTTCTACCAAAGGTTTGTCAAGGTTTGCATAATTTGGTAGATCTATTTCTATATCAAGAGTGCTGGCAGCTTCGTAGTTTTTAACCATTTCTCTAGTTTCTGCAGTTTCAAGAACGGCCTGTGCAACAGCTATAGTATTTTCGATAGGTACATCGTAAGGCATGTCACAACCAGGTGCAACAATAAGGTTGTGGTTGTCCATTGAATCAATCATATCTACAACATATTTCATGTTGTCTTGTTGGTTTCCGAAAAGCATAGTAGTAGTAAGAGGTATGTTTCCACCTATTGAAATATTGTACTTGTCCGTAACTTCTTTTGCTACTTGAATACTTACATTTTCGTCTATTGATACAGAATCAGGGTTAGTCTGGCACATTACATCCATCTGTACTGTTGCATTACCACAAACGAAGAATGATGAGAATACTTCCTTTGTTCTGATATAATCAAATGTTGCTGTAAATCCATCAGAAAGCATTTCAGTGAAATGAGCAGGTGAAATTTGTGAAACCAGAGGGTCAACAACTGCTATTACATCCATTCCAGCTTCTACAAAATAGTCTGTCATGGCGAAGCAAACTTCAGCACAGAAATCTACTAATTCTTTCACATATGTTGGATCCATGATCATATCCATGAATATTTCACTTCCTCTTAGATGGGAAGCTAGTGTGAAAGGACCACAGATCAATCCGTATAAAGCTGTATCATCTCCGATTTCAGCCTTGACTCTTTTCATAACGTCAAGTATCATAGGGATTCTTCCTGATTCTTTAGATGGTATTTCACATTTACATGGTATTTTCTTTTCGCTTCCCATTAAAGGGTGACTCATTACTGATGGAGGATTGTCTCGTGCCCATAAAAGTTCGCAGCCAAGAATTTCTGCTTCAATCTGCAAGTCGAATACTATAGGCATTCCATCTGGTGTGTAAAGTTTGTTTACTTCTATTAGTGATTCATATAATTTATCGCCGTCTTTTAAAACTTCTTCTGCAGTGTATCCTTTAAGTTTTCCGGCATGTACTCCTGCGAAAGGAACCCATGGAGCTCTCTCTGTTTTTTCATGTCTAAGTGTTTGAAATATTAATTCTTTTCCCATTTTTAAAATATCCTCCATAATTTGTGTTGTTGTAATTTACTAGGCTGTTAGCTTGATTTTTTTTTTACTTGATGTTAATATTATACATAAATAAATTGTAAAAAAATTGTACCATGAAGGCTAAAAGTTGTAAATTTATGTACAAAAAATCGATTTCCTGCAATTTAACCTTTGAAAACTAAAGATAAATTGTAAAATCCATACATGAATTTGTAAATATTTTCCAAAAGGAGAAAAAATGGAACGAAATATGATTCTTGAAAGTGGCAAATTGAATACTACAGAAATACAGAACACTATAGACTCTTTTAGTTTTTCTACGGGTGTTTCAGTTACTGTTTTTGACAGAGATATGAATATGATAGCTGAAAGCTTGAAGGAAAAGAAGATATGTTGCTTTTTTGATATATATGGAAAGAAAAACGGAGTATGCGGAAATAACCTTGTTTTTTCATCTGAACTTGCTGCAAAGCTTGGGGAGCCGTATATATTTGTCTGTCCCTCTGGATTTGTAAATATTTCAATAGCGATATTGAAGGATAGTGAATTTTATGGAGCTTTTATTGCTGGACCCATTGCTATGGGTCCAATAGTAGAGGATACTATAAAGGATCTGTTCAAAATTCATGAAGCAAGTATGGAAATATTTTCAAAGGTTACATTGTTTCTTAGGAATATGAAGATTTATGCACCAGGTCAGGTTAACCATTTGGCATATTTATTGAACTGTTGTGTTATGAGTTTGTATTCTAGTAAGACTGAGTATGAAAAAATTAATATCAGCTACAAGGAACAGGCAAAGATAGGTGAGAATATTCATGAATACAAGAAGCAGAATATTGAAATGGTCTATCCTTATGAAAAGGAAAAGGAACTCATACGAAAGGTGAAGGATGGCGACAGTAAAGGTGCAAAGGAAATATTCAAATCCTTGTTGAATGAGGTTCTTCTTCTAGAGGGAGGAAACATAGAGGTGATAAAGGCAAGGGTTCTTGAACTTTGTACAATACTGTCAAGAGCTTCAGTTGAAGGGGGAGCGTCACTACAGAAGATATTTGGTATAAACTTTGACCTTATAAATGCTCTTAACAGCATAGACAACATACAGGAGCTGATTACCTGGTCGGCAAAAATAACGGATCACTTTGTTGAAAATGTATTTGGGAATATCTATTCCGGCAATTCATATATTGTAAGCCAGACAGTACAGCATATCAACGGGAATTACATGAATAAGATAACCCTAGCAAAGGTGTCTCATTATCTTCATATAAATTCATCCTATCTTTCGAAGCTTTTTAAGCAAGAAATGAGAATGAGCTTTACAGAGTATTTAAATGAAGTAAGGATAAAGAGAAGTAGGGAGCTTCTGAAGGATACGAACATGGAAATACTTGACATTGCTATGTTTGTAGGTTACGAGGATCAAAGCTATTTCACTAAGGTCTTCAAGAAGGTTACAGGGAAGACACCTAGAAGGTTTAGAAAAGAAGCTTAATTGTTTAATTTTCCTAAGCTATAAAAAAGGAACTGACCATTACGGCAGTTCCTTTAATATTTAAAATATGAATTTCTTAAACAAGTTAAAAGGATTCTCTTCTGAAAGGGCAGTTGTGAGACTGACAAGTACTGCAGTCAAAATCCAATTCCAGTTCTGGATTTTTTTTGTCTGCTCCATAAATATAAAGAGTTGATTTTTCCGGATTTATCATAAATGAATCTGTGAGTACTCCTTGAATTTCAAAATCTTTTTTTAGTTCTTCCATAATGGATTTTTGGTATTCCATTTCAAAGGTGCATTCTCCGGGGGAATATCTTTTGGTTATGTTATATCCTGTCTCTTTCATTTTTTTCTTAATATGTGTATAGAGCTGGTTTGTAGCTTCCATGACTATATCGTTTGCAACTTCATTTAACAAATAGCCTTCTAGATAATTTTTGTCATCAAATAGCTTTATTACATCATCGTTGACTAGATGACCTACTGTTGCATAGCAAAATATCACTTTTTCACAATTGTCGACATCAGGAATATTAAAGTTAAATTCATTGGGTTTTACAGTGTAAACCACCTGGAATTCAATTCTATCCTCTATGTTTTTCACATATTGATTGTAGAGTTCATCTATGGTGTCATACACGTGGGAGTCTTCTTTTACTTTGATTCTTTGGTATATTTTCTTCTTGTCCAATTTTATTGAAGGATTAAAAACCTCTTTCATTAAATACCTCCTAGAAACCCATACTCATAATATATTTGTTCTGGAATTCTGGATCAGAAGCCAGTTCAAGATGGGTAGTGTTTGATACAATTTTCTTACAAGTGTTTGTAATGTCTTCATCTAGAAGATACATCTGTACACCTGTACCTGCTGCATTACCTATGGATTTAGTGTTAACACTTTCAAAATATGGTAAAAGACCAATGCTTTCCGCATTTTTAATGCTTATATAGTTGCCGAATGCTCCAGCAAGAAGTATTTCGTCTAGTTCTTCTTCTGTTATTCCAAATTTTTCAATTAGCATAATACATCCTGTGTAAATGGCGCTCTTGGCAAGCTGAATCTGCCTTATATCCTTTTGGGTAACGAAAACGCCTTCTTCATTTACACTGTCTTCGGGAAGTACAAGCTGAAATGCTGTAATTCCGTTGTGCTTGCATATTCTGTGTGTCAATCGACAGGCTGGTCTAAGTTCGGAAAATTCTTCAGGACTAAGCATTTTACCAGTCTTGTTTATGAATCCGAATTTAAAAAGTTCTGCAACTATGTCCACTATTCCTGACCCGCAAATTCCTTTTGCTTTGGTATTTCCAATTACTGAATATTCGGCTTTTCCATCCAGTATTTCAAATCTTTCAATTGCTCCTGTTGTACCTCTCATTCCAAACTCCAGCCCTGCACCTTCTAAGGCTGGACCACAGGCGGTTGATGATACAATATATCTGTCCTTGTTTCCTATACCTATTTCACCGTTTGTTCCAAGATCTACAACAAGTTTTATTTTTTCGTTGTTATTAAGAGCAGTTAATACTGCAGTGGTATCTGCTCCTACAAATCCACCAAGCAAAGGCAAGAATGTAATTTGATTCTTTGCAGGTCCTTTTATTCCTAGTTCTACACCTCTTGATGTTATCTCATCCTTGTATATTGATACGAAAGGAGATTGACCAAGGTTGGAAGGGTCGAATCCGTGGAACAGATGCTGCATTGTGCTGTTACCGCAGAGTATTGTCTTGTATAGATTGTAGGGAAGATGAGGATAGTCCGTTTCAGCTCTGCTAAGAAGACTGTTTATTGTGGATATAATTTTATCCTGCAATTCGTCTATTCCATCTTCTTCAGTTGTGCAGTGCATGATTCTGCTTATTACATCAGCACCTCTTGATATCTGTTGATTCAAGTCTGAATAAGTACCTATAAGCTTTCCGTTGGTAAGGTCGTATAGATACATTACAACGGAGGTAGTACCTATGTCTATTGCTGCACCGTAAATAAGATGTTTCTGGTCATGCTCCTGAACATCAATGAGCTTGTTTTTGTCAGTTACTATCGTAAAGCCGTCAATATTTTTATTGTTTATAACTCTTTCAAGAATTTTTATTGTATTGTAATCGATTTCAAGATTAAGATTATTCTTGAAATATTCCCAGTAATATCCACAGTGATTTAAGGGGATATCAGCTTTTTTAATATATATTTTCCCTATTGAAGGATTGAAATTGAATTTTTTTCCTCCATTTGTAAGTATGGCAGCATCCTTTTTAATGTCTTCAGGATTCAAATAAACTGTCACATCTTTTGTTACCTTTGTCATACAGGAAAGAACCTCTTCTTTTTTACCGTTGCTTCTAATGGTTACTTTACATTTACCGCAAGTACCTTTGCCTCCGCAAATGAGGTCCAAGGGATAACCAGCAATAGCGCAGGCATCAGAAAGAAGCGTATCCTTCTCTACATGAATAGCTTTATTGCTATGATGAAAGAATACTTCTAATTTATTCATAAAAATCTCCAAAATTTTATTAATCAAGTAATAGCCTGATTTAATTATAGTTTATATTTTTTAAAAGTCAATCCATATAAGTAAATTGAATCTTGTTTTATAATTACCAATAGTGATAAAATAGATATAATTATATTTATATATAAATGACTGGAGATGGTTTTTATGGATTTTTCTGATAAAAGTAAAAGATGGGCAATGGATATGTGTGTAAGCTGGAAATTTAATTATTTTGAAAAAATTTCAAATGAAGATGAATTTCACAGCCTTGATTATGATGATAGTGGTTGGGATGAAGTTGATATTCCATTTGCATGGCAAATGAAAGGGTACGGTAAACCTGAAAGAAATTGCGAAAATGTTATTAAAAATTTGAACAGAAAAATCAATAAAACAACAGGTCTTTATGACAAGTCTGGGTTTACAGGTTTTTATAGAAAAACAATCGAAATAGGAAACTCATGGGAGAATAGAAAAATTTTACTTAAAATAGGTGGAGTGAAATCCAGCGTAGAAGTATGGATCAATGGAAGACACGCTGGTTTTTCATATGGAACTATGGGGGATCTGAATTTTGACATGACTGGATTTGTTGAGTTAGGAAAAAACCTTGTTGTATTAAAAATACAAAAATATTCCAATGCTTCATTTATAGATTGCTCTTTGGATTGGTTTTTAAGTGGTGTCTTTAGGAAGATAGAATTGTATTCAGAACCCGAAATATTTATAAAAGATTTATTCGTCAGAAGTACCTATGATGATGAATATGAAGATGCAAGACTTTGTGTAGAAACCTGGGTTGGAAATTCAACGGATAGAAACAGGGATTTGAAACTTGAACTTAGGATAGGAGAAAAACTCCTTATGACTGCAGGTTTCGTAGTGAATAAAAATTCAGAAGAAAAGGTTTACATTTGCAAGTTGGTTGAAAAGCCTGTTAAGTGGGATGATGAAAATCCTTATCTTTATGACGTTGATATAATATTAAAAGACCATGATGATGCAATACTGTCAGAAAGAAGAATTAATCATGGATTCAGACAGGTAGAAATAAGAAAATCACAATTTCTTGTAAATGGAAAACCTGTAGTTTTTAAAGGAATAAACAGAACTGATAGTGAAAGTATAGATAGCTCTGATTCCAGCGATGAAATTTGGGAAGAGGACATTAGACTTTTAAAGAGAAATAATATAAATGCAATTCTGACAAGTGATTTTCCAAGTGATTCTAGGTTTTATGAATTGTGTGATAAATATGGACTCTTTGTAGTATCTGAATTGGGAATCAATACTAGTCAATCTCTTAAAAAGCTGCCTGAAGGCTTTGACTGGAACAAAACTGCATTGAAGAGAATATCGAATACAGTAAACAGAGACAAGAACCATCCATCCATAGTCATGTGGTACCTTGGCAAGGATACAGGATGTGGTTTGGATTATCGTATGATGAAAGATCATCTGGATGATTTGGACGATTCAAGGCCTGTAAGCTATATTGGAAATACCGGCTCAATTGGTGGAGATGTTCTTTGCACACAGTATCCAACTGTTGAAATGGAAAAAAAGATAGGAAAGCTTAAGTCAATCAGGAATTTCTTTAAGGATACTAAAACATTAAACGAAAGCAAGTCCCTTAAAATAGGAAATTATATAAAGAAACCAGTATTTAGCAGCAAGCTTTCCTATATCGAAGGCAATTGTCTTGGTAATATTAATGAACATGTCATGAATTATGGGAAATATAAAAATCTTTGTGGTGGATTCATTTCGAACATGACAGATATTGTTATAATCAGGAATGAGATTGGAGAAGTTTCAAGAGAAGGTGTTATAGACATTGATGGGAAACCTAAACCCATGTTTTATGAAATCAAGAAGGTGTTTCAAAATATTGATACAACTATTCAGGAAGAAAAAGGAAGTTTGATTCTTGAAATAGAAAATAAATACAGGTCAATGACAATTGATGATTTTTTGCTTGAGGTTAGTATTGCTGAAAATGGCAATGAGGTCTATAAAAGAGATGTAATTATGTTGTCTGAAGCAGTTGAAGGGAGAACAATATTTGAATTCACACCTGATATTGTGAAAAATGAAGGTTGTGAATATATCCTTACTGTTTCATGGAAGCTTAGAAACGCTACTAAATGGGCTGATGAAGGTTTTGAGGTGGCATGGGACCAGTTTGTGCTTTTTGGCTCTGCATATGTTGGTAAGATTGAAGAAAGCAATGAGGTCGAGTCATTCTCCATACTTGAGACAGGCGAATTTATAAGTATAAAAAATACTGAATACAGTATGATAATAAACAAGAAAACTGGAAATATAAAAAACATCAATCTTGGTAATGGAAATATACTTTATAAGGAAATTGTACATAGATTCACAAGAAATGATACCGATGCAGACAAAAGAAGTGAAAAAAACAATCTTAGAAACATTTTAGGTAGAAATGCTCAATGGGATAATGCATTGAAGAAAAAGAAGGTAATAAGCTCATTTACGGAAAAACACCCTGATAAAGTAGTTGTATATTTTGAAATTGAATATCCTCTAGTCAAGGATCCTGCAATATTAATATATGAACTAAAGAACAACTTTGACCTTGTTATTCATAATGAAATTGAGCCTATAAAGGAAATGACAAGGTTTGGAATGCAGTTTGAATTTGCTGAACAACTTGACATAGTGAAATATTACGGCAAGGGCCCACATGAAAACTATGTAGACAGGAACAGGGGAGCTAAGACTGGTATTCATGAATTACCATTGAAGGACTTCAACTATAATTATACAAATGAACAAGAAAGAGGAAATCGAACTGATGCGAGATGGATGCAGTCATCCAGTGATATTAATTCTATATCCGTTCAGGCCGTAGGCGATAAGAACTTTAATTTCAGTATTAGGCAATGTGAAGAAAAAACAGTATTGAATGTGGATTACGGGCAAAAGGGTGTAGGTGGTGATACTATGACGGGTTCAGAAATATTGGAGAAATACAAATTGAATAAGAACACCAGATACAAGTACACTTTTGGAATATCATTTAAGGGAGAGCCTTATGAAGTTTGATGAAGGAATTGTTAAGCTTAGAGTTGGAGACAAGTATAAAACAATAAAATTTCACGATTTTGGTAAAATTCAGGAAGATGGTATCAGAATGGAACTTAAAACTGAAGACATCAGGAATGGTGAAGTTTATAGTATAAGAATTGAATCAGACGAGAAATGCTTTCTTGAAAAAATCGAACTTGATTTTAATTTCAGGGCTTCATATTTCAGTATGTTTTCAAATGGATATCAGAGCATGAGCGAAAGCAGGGAATATCTTAAATCCGAAAGAATGAAAAAAATCGGATGGCTGAACCGTATTAAAGGATTTGACAGCTATGGAGATTACAGGTTTGTTGATTATGTCAAAAAGAAGGGATGTATACATTCCACGGGATATACCTATTTAAAAAGTTTCAAGTCAACACTTTTTACAGCTTCGCTAAATGAAGAAAAGGGATTTACAGTTTTTTACGGCAATATAGAAAACAAGAAAATCAGAGTAGTAAAGGATCTTTCAGGCACTGAAGTTGAGAATTCCATTGAGGCACTTAAAATAATGATATCCTATGATGTTGACGATTCATGGAAATACTATGCAAAACTGATTCAAGGTAAGAATGTTGAAAACAGTAAGATTTCAATTTGGAGAAGTTTTGGGAGATATGGAAATGATGTAACTTGTAAGGAGATAATGAAAAATCTTGATAGTATTTGCGAGAACAATATAGACTATGACATAATTCAGATTGATGGCGGATACGAGGCAAATCTTGGTGACTGGATGGAATCAAGTAAGGGATTTCCCGATGGATTAAAATTTGTTGCTGATAAAATAAAAGAAAAGGGTTATATTCCAGGGATATGGGTTGCTCCTTTTATTTGCAGCAGTAAATCAAATATATACAAAAAAAACAAGGAATGGTTATTGAAAAGCAGTCAAAATACTGAAGTGGTTGCAGGTCGGGATTCATCTTTGGGAGGAAAAGTCTATGCCTTGGATATTCAGAATGAAAACTTCAAGGATTACTTAAAGGATGTTTTTGATTATCTCAAGGAGTGCGGATTTGAATTCATCAATGTAGATTGTGTTTATGCTTCTTGTATGATTCCTGGCAATGGTAAAAACAGGGGGATGATTCTCAGT
>NZ_CEZJXU010000039.1:0-9511 GCF_983023055.1 Dethiosulfatibacter sp.
AATTCAGAGACATAGTAGAGTCAAATGGTATGAAAATCACAGGACTTTCACCTGATGAAAGACTAGTTGAAATAATAGAGATTGAAGACCACCCCTGGTATCTAGCTGCACAGTTTCATCCAGAATTCAAGTCTAGACCTACAAAAAGCCACCCTTTGTTTAGGGAATTTGTGAAAGCTTCCAAGAAATAATTCACCACGCAAAAACAGCCGAAATAAAATCCGGCTGTTTTTGCGTGATTGATATATTTAAATTTGTGAAGGCTCTTTAAGAGCTTCAAGTATGGACTCTACTGTCATCTTTATTGAATTGTCGTTGGCTTCCTGGGTGTAGTAGGCTATATGGGGAGTTGCAACAACATTATCAAGACCTGCCAATTTATAACCAGACTCCGAGGGAGGCTCGTTTTCATAAACATCTATTGCAGCATATCCGACATTCCCCTCTGTCAATGCTTCATAAAGATCTTCATTGTCTACAAGCTCAGCTCTTGCAACATTTATAAATATCGCATTTTCCTTCATTCTAGAAAAATATTTCTCATTTATTATCTTTTCATTTTCTTCCGTAACCTTCATATGAAGGGATACAATGTCAGATCTTTCAAAAAGCTCATCGAAATCTACATATTCAACACCGTAGTTATCCTTTAGATCCTGGTTTTCATAAATATCCGTCGCTATAACATTTGCTCCCAGCGCTCTTGCCTTCTTTGCTACTAGAGAGCCTATGCTTCCAGTACCTGCTACTCCATAAGTAGCACCACTGATTTCAATTCCTTTCATACCATCAATGGTCCAGTTTTTTTCCTTTAGTATCCTGTCCGCTAAAACCGTTCTCTTGGCAAGGGTAAATGCCAGCGAAACTGCAAATTCAGCCACAGCGTTGCTTCCATATCCATCTATATTTAAAACCTTTATTCCTTTTTCCGTTGCATAATCCACATCAATGAAATTCGAAACTCCCGTTCCTATGAACTGCAAAATCTTAAGATTAGGCAATCTGTCCAACATCTCATTTGTAAACTGCATAAGTCCGAAGGCTATTGCTTCGGCATCATAGGCCCTGGATACCAATTCATCAATATTCTCAGGAATACCATCATATATGCTCACATCTCCTATTTCATATAGTGGTTCAAGCAGTTTTTTGTCATCGATGAAAATCCCTGCATCTACCAAACATACTTTCATTTGCTCTCCCTTTCCTCTTAAGAGCAGGTTTTAGAATCTGCTCTTGTTAAATTTATAACTATGTCCTATTAATTATTGTTGTATACACAGGACCAGTTCTATATATTATTCATACAAATCATCAAACATTTCTTTAGCAATATCTCTTATTGAAGTTCTTGCAAATGATTCACTATGCGCTCCAAAGTAAACTAAAACAATTTTAAAACTTATCCAGAGCAGGTTCTTATCAAACCTGCTCCGGCAATTAATGATTTTATTTCACTTCCGTTTCCAGTTTTTCAATTCCGTCTGGCTTGTCTTTCAACACCAATGATCCCACTACAAGAACTGCTACCGATGCTATGATTCCAAGGAATACAGGGTCTCCAAGGAAAACATCATATCCAACTGTCAGATAAAGTCCTGCAGGTACTATTGTTCCCGTTAATATACTTGCTACGACTGCCGTTTTTGATGTCTTACTGCTGAAGAACAGTGCAGCTATTAGAGATGGTACCAAAGCTGCTCCAACTATAGAGAATACCATGTAGAGGTATGTAAACAGCGACTGTATGAAAAGAGCAATAATCAGACCTAGTGCACCAATAATTACAGTTGCGTAAGGCATTGCCTTGGTAAGTTTCTGTTCATTTACTTCCTTATTCAATGCATGTCCAAGGTCATACATCACGTGAGTTGTTGCCAGTATGAGGAATGAATCGAAGGATGACATTATTGCCGCGATTATTCCCGCTATTGTTATACCTCTTAATATAGGAGGATAATAATTAAGTACAAAAAGCGGAAGTGCTGCTTCTGCATTTTCAAGCCCTGGCATCAGTACAAACATGCATCCACCAATTATCAGAAGAACTGCTCCAAAGTACATTCCCATTGCTCCTGTAACGAGGAATGAGGTTCTTGCTGAACTATGATCCTTGGCTGCAAGTGCCCTTTGAGGCATTGTTGGGTCTCCTGGTACCGCCAGGAAGTATGCAAGAAAGAATCCTATAGTTCCTGCACTTACTCCACCCATGAATGGATTTGTCATAGACATACCTGCATCTACATATGTAGCTGCAACATTTGCAAAGCCTCCTGCATTTGAAAGTCCGATTATAGGACCAAGAATGAATATGCCTATTATCATGATAACCAGCTGAACTACATCTGTATAAACAACTGCAAAGAATCCTCCAATAGAAGTATATCCTATTGATATAAATGCTGCTATAGCTGTTGCAAGTGGTACTGAAATTGTAAGAGTTTCACCAAATACATAAATTATGATATTTCTAAGACCTGCAATATTAATTGCTACAATAGCTATTGCATATATAATGATTACTATAGATGAAATAAGTCTCGCGGTGTTTCCGAATTTCTCAGATAAAACTTCCGCCATTGTTCTCTTGCCGGTATCTCTTATCTTTCCCGCAATCAGACCAAAGAAAATAAGTCCAAGTGAAAATCCTGCATACATCCAAACTACTGTACCCGTAATTCCAAATTTATAAGCATTTCCCACTGCTCCCATTGTCATTCCAGATCCTACCATTGTTGCCATTATTGTACCTATGAGAGCAAACTTATTGAATCTTCTTCCACCAAGAATGAAGTCATCCATTGTTTTAATCTGACCCTTGGCGAATAAACCTACTGCTATCATACCAACTAAATAAATCCCTATTATAATTAAATCGATTGTACTCAATTTAATCCTCCTAAAATTTTTATTTTTTATGTCGTTATAGCTAATTATTTCATTATTATACAGATTCTTTTAAAATTTCTACTTTTTCACTGAAAATGTCCATCTGTTCCAATCTGTCAAAGGCTTCTTTCAACCTGTCAATTCCGACAGTACATGCTATTCTTATGAATCCTTCACCAGCTTCGCCAAACCCAGAGCCCGGAAGTACAAGTACACGTGCGTCATCAAGTATCTTTTCCCATATATCCATGGATGTTAGCCCTGTATCCTTGATGTTGACGAAAAGATAAAATGTTCCTTCAGGATTTGAACAACTCATATTCTTCATATTCTTTATTCTATCATAAGAATAGAATATTCTGCTCCTATATTCATCATACAATCCTTTTTGTATCTCTTTCCTCCTTTCTATAGCATATATTCCCAACCTTTGGGACATTGAGCTTATTGTGAAGTTAACAGATTCATTAACATTCCTGAAGCAATCTATAAGTTCCTTGTCTGCAATTATATGACCAAGTCTCAAACCAGTCATAGAGAAATCCTTTGAATAGCTGTAAATTGTAATAACTCTTTTTGGGCTATCTTCATATGCACAAATAGGCTTTTTATTGTCAGTATAGTTAAGTGCCGCATAAATGTCATCTGCTATTATCAAGAAATCATATTTCTCCGCCAATTCAAGTATTCCCTGAATATTTTCCTGGCTGTATACCTTTCCACTTGGATTGTTTGGTGAATTGATTATTACTGCTTTTGTTCTGTGAGAAATATGCTTCTCGAATTCTGCTAAATCCACATCAAAATTATCTTCACTTCTTGTATTGTAGACTACAAGTTTTCCCTTTGGCAGTTCAATCTGTGGTTTGTAATAAAGGTAATATGGAGCAATCGCAATAACTTCATCTCCATCATCCAACAGTCCTTCCATTGCTAGATACATAGCATGGGTTCCACCACCTGTAATGATTATTTCTTCATTGTCGAAGTTAAAACCATAATCTTCCTTATACCACTCAATAGTCTTGTTTCTTAAATCCTCATCACCCAGGAACTCGGTATACCTTGTATGACCGTTTGTAATGACATCTTCATACATAAGTCTTATGCATTCCTTGTCTGCCGGATAATCCGGGTCACCGATACTTAAATCGATGACATCATCATATCTTTTTATCATTTCATTGGTCTTGCTCAACGCGGGTACTTCAAAATTCCAGTGTTTTTTTGCTATATATTTGTTTTTCATTTAATTTACTCCCTATTAGAATCTTAGAGACAAGCAGCTAAGACCTCCATCTATTTTTTGGAATTCGTTCATTTCAACTAGTTTAATATCATAATCAAAGTCTTCCAGCAATTTCTTAAGCTTTGGAAATCCTGCTGGCATTATTATATTGTCGTTTACTCTTATGCAGTTTGCAGCATACATTTCATCTTCAGGAACAATAATCTTTTCGAATTTTTCAAAATCAGGATGCGTTATAAATTCTCCAGCTACCAATACCCTGTTGTCTCCTATATAGTTTACTCCTGATTTAAGGTGGAACATCTCCTTAAGTGGTACGACAGATCCAGTATATCCATGCTTTTCAACAATTTCTATAAACTGTCTTGCTCCTTCTTCATCTGTTCTTTTTGAAAGTCCTATATAGAAATGGTCTTCAATCTGCATTACATCTCCACCTTCAAGATGTCCAGGTGACTGTATTTGTTCAAAATCTCCGAAATATTCAGTTAATGCTTCCTTAACCTTTATTTCCTCGCCCTGTCTTGTATCGACTCCAGGATTTGTGATAATTGCCATTCTGTCTGTTACTACAGCAGGATCTTCTACAAAGCAAGAATCAGGATATTCATCATCTGCTTCCATAACCTTAACTTCAACTCCACAGGCTCTACAAACCTCGATATACTTCTCATGCTGCTTATATGCCTTCTCAAATACTGGTACTCCCAAATCAGCAGTCGTCTGTCCTTGCGTTACACTTTCACCCGGTCTTCTTACAATAAAATTTTTAAACATTTCTTCCTCCATTTTTTACATTTCTGTTTTATTTATGCATCTTTATTTTATTTATGCATTCCTTGGAACCTCGTTCCTTGTGTTTTAATTATACTACCTGTTTTTTATCGTGTCAAGGACTAATTTTTTTGAAATCCTTTTCCCAAAACGTTCTAATAATGTCTGTTTTCCAACATTAATCTGATTTTTCACACCTTGTTTCGGTATAATGCCCATATCGAACATCTTTATTTTTCGCTTCCTATCACGGTGTGTTTCTTTCTATACTACGTATCGTCACTTCTAAACATTTGTATTATATCCTTTGTTTATTCGACGAATTATTCATTTACTTGAACGGCGTTCCATAAAATTTTGATGAATTTCTATACATAAGTTTAACTGACCCTTTATTTAAACTCTCAATACATGCCATAAGCTCACTTTATATTTGTATTTAGTAGGAAATGGATATATAATTTAATAAAACAGATATTTCAATTTATTGGAGATTATTGATGAAAAATAATAAGGATTTGAAAATAAAGAAGAACGATAACGAAAGTGAAGATTTGAATGTAATGGTAGAAAGAGCCGCCTTGATAATGGACCGTATCTACAGATCAAGAAAAACACTTGGAGTGTCTTATCTGGCCAAGGAGCTTGGACTTGCAAAGGTTACAACCTTCAGAATAATGAAGACACTTGAAAAGTATAATTACCTAATGTTGGATGAGGATACTATGGAATATTCCCTTGGATACCTTTTCTACGAGTATTCCAAAAAAATCGAAAAAAATATTTCACTAATCAATTTAGTAACACCCTTCATGGAAGAGCTTGCAATAAAGATAAATGAAAATGTGAATCTAGGAGCAATATATAAAAATGATATAATAAACCTAAAAACAGTGGAGGGAGATTCCTTTGCCCTCATGTCAGTCCTTGAACCCCTGACCCCGCTCCACTGTTCATCCTCAGGAAAGCTGTTCCTGGCGAGGCGTTCTGACATAGATATCAAAGAGTATTTTGAAAATGAAGAGAAAACCGAATATACCCACTTCACAATAACTAAATACGAGACCTTCCTGAAGGAAAAGAAGAAAATATTAGAAGAAGGAATTTCCTATGACAGAGAAGAATACACCTATGGCTTGACTTGCATCTCTGCACCACTTTTCGACAAGAACGGCGACATTATAGCATCTTTAGGAATGTCTGGACCTACAAACAGAGTATTATACAAAGGTTTGGAAATAATCGAAAAAGAAATCAGGGATGCAGCTGATGAAGCAAATGAATTTCTTAAGAAGTTTTCACCAGAGATATTGAGGATAAAGTCTACATTTTAAGTTCTCTTCATTTATTGAATATTATAGCTATGGAAATAATACGCATTGCTAAATAGGTGAAAAAAAGTAGTCGGATTAATTTCCGACTACTTTTTATATTACTCTATCTCCATACCTTTCTTGAAGGCTGCAAGATTCAGATCAATAAATTTAGGTTTTACATTTTCAGATATGACCTTTTCCCAGTCAACATCTGTAAGTTCCATGTTTTTCACAACGGATCCAAGAAGAATCACATTCATGACCTTTGGATTTCCAAGTTCCTCAGCCATTTCATGGACATTTATTACATTGGCATCTGCAATGCTTCTCAGATCATCCTCTATTGCATCGGGATAGTCAAACTTTCCAGTCAATATCGGCATGGAATTTATCTGGTAGTCATTTACTATAGCTTTACCACCAGGCTTGAGGTGACTGAGCCATCTTAGACCTTCCATCTTTTCAAAGGCAACGAGTATGTCCGCTCCACCTGGCTCGATTACAGGGGAATAAACTTCATCACCAAATCTTACATGGGATGAAACAGATCCTCCACGTTGGGACATTCCATGAATTTCACTCATTCTAACATCATGTCCAGCTTCCATAAGACCTATGGTCAACAGCTTGCTGGCAAGGATTGTACCCTGTCCTCCTACTCCTACAAGTAAAACACTCTTAGTCATTAGTTTGCCTCCTTTGCTATTGCGTCTACAGGACAAACCTGCACACAAACTTCGCAACCTACACATTGTGTCTTGTCTATTGTTACCTTCTTGGTACCCTTGTCGAAAACAAGAGCCGGACACCCTGTCTTTATGCATTTTCTACAACCTATGCATTTATCCTCATCAACAACACACTGATTCTTGAAGGCACCTTCAAATTCTTCCTTGTCCTGAGTTGAAAACTTCTTAAGTACACATGGATATCTTGTTATTATTACAGAAGGCTCGTCAAGAGCGTATGCCCAGTCAAGAGTGTCCTTAACTTCCTTCAAGTTATTTGGATCAATTTGTCTTATATGCTCTATTCCGGTAGCCTTAACCATTGCAGTTATATCCGCTTCCTTGGTAGGCATTCCTTGAACGGTGTATCCAGATCCCGGATTTTCCTGATGTCCCGTCATTCCGGTTATTCTATTGTCAAGAATTACGTTTATTGTATTGCTTCTGTTATATGCAACATTCATAAGGGAATTTATTCCTGTATGGAAGAATGTTGAATCTCCAAGAACTGATACAACCCTCATGTCCTGGTCTGATTTCATGTTGAACACCTTCTGAGCTCCGTGTCCCATACTAAGAGATGCTCCCATACAAAGACTCATGTCCATTGCATTATAAGGCTCTGCAAATGCAAGACCATAACAACCTATATCTCCTGAAATCATAGTGTTCTTTCTCTTTCCAATCTCATAGAAGAATCCTCTATGAGGACATCCTGCACAAAGAGTTGGTGGTCTTGGAATTATTTTTTCCTCAGGTACTTCAAGTGTAGGAAGGGTTTCTCCAAATACTGCCTTTCTTATTACTTCAGGAGTCTTCTCTCCGTAATAAGGGAAGGTGTCGGAACCTCTCACATCAAGACCAATAGCTTTAAGCTCATTTTCAACAAGAGGGTCATTCTCTTCAATTACATATACCGTATCCATTTTCTCACAGAATGCTTTCAGACTGTTTAGAGGTATTGGATGACTGAATCCAATCTTATAGTATGAAGCTTCATCTCCGAAAACCTCTCTAGCAAATGTGAAAGATCCTCCTGAAGCAATAACGCCAACTTTCTTTCCGTTGTCTATCTCATAGTTTAATGGAGTTTCATCCGACCATGTTTTAAGTTCATTCATTCTCTTTTCAACTTTGTGGCGCATTAATCTTGAATATACAGGTGTAGGACTATTTTTCGGAATGTTCTTCTCGTAAATCCTAAATGGAACCTCAGTTCTATCTTGACAGTCTACTATACCCTTTGAGTGGCATATCCTTGTAGTCAATCTAATAAAAACAGGAGTATCAAACTTCTCACTTAGTTCATAGGCATCCTTGACCATATCCTTTGCTTCCTGGCTGTCTGATGGCTCAAACATAGGAATCTTTGCAAACCTTGCATAGTTCCTGTTATCCTGCTCGTTTTGTGAGGAATGCATACCAGGCTCATCTGCAGTTATCATCACCATTCCTCCGTTTACTCCCATATATGAAAATGTAAACATTGGATCTGCAGCAACGTTTACTCCAACGTGCTTCATTGATGCAAGAGATCTTCCCCCAGCTAAGGATGCACCTATTGCTCCTTCAAGGGCAACCTTCTCATTTGGAGCCCATTCTGCATAAATCGATCCCTTGTATGTTGCAATATTCTCCAGAATTTCCGTACTTGGAGTTCCAGGATATGCAGCCGCAAAATGAACGCCTGCTTCATAAGCTCCACGAGCTATTGCTTCATTGCCTGTCAATAATTTCTTCATTGTATCCTCCTTGATTACTTGACACTCAAAACTTGTATTTCAGTTTTCATTGTCTTTTTTATCCATATACATTATAATAAGGTTTACAGTAACTGTAATGTCAACACCATCTATATAATTAATATAAAAATAATTCTGTGAAATATATCAGGAGGCTAAAATGAGTCTACAATTAACAGTAAATGAGTTTTCAAAGTTAGCAGGTGTGTCCCCTAGGAATCTGAGATATTATGATAATATAGGGCTTTTAAAGGCAAGTGGAATATTAGATAACGGATACCGCTTCTACACCATAGACAAGGTGGAGGAGATCCATCTTATCAACTATTTCAGACATATGGGCATTTCCATAAAGGAAATAAAGAAGCATTTGGAGAACAGAAACATGGACGAATATGAATCCATACTCAATGACCAGCTAGACAAGGTCCACCAAGAAATGGCCGAGCTCAAACTTCTTGAGAAAAGAATACAAAAAAGGATAAGTTCTATAGAATATATAAGAAACCTTCCTCCTTCAGGAGAGATAACTGTACAAAAAATCGAGAGAAGAAGGATACTTAAGCTTGAAAAGGAAATGAAAGAACAGCAGGACTGGGAGACCAGTCTCATAAATCTACAGAAAGACCACAGCCTTCCACCTAGCGTATTCATAGGAGATGTAGGCTTCATCATAGACATGGACACTATAGAGACCAGAGGTTCTGAGGAATTCTCGGCCGTATTTCTCATGGCAGATGATCCATTCTATAACAATACGGAAAATCTCCAGTGGATTGAAGAAGAAATCTGGCTTACCCTCTATGTTAGAGG
>NZ_CEZJXU010000040.1:0-9457 GCF_983023055.1 Dethiosulfatibacter sp.
ATTACCCTCCCAATATATTGTGTTTTTACAAAAAAAATAATCCTTTCTATACTACATATTGTATCATCAGGATTATTTTCAGTCAAATTTATTAATCGGAAAATGCCATTCCCTCAAAGTGTTATTATCACTCATGTATGCGATAATTGTATATTTATTAAGAATTTTGCATTTTTTAAATCGTTGGTTTTTCAACGAATTTTAACAATCAATTTTTTTATTGTTTTTTTATTTTTTTATGTCCATTTGATTGTGTCCCAAGTATCTCTGAAACAGCTGCTCTTTAAAAAGTCATCATCGTACTTGGATGAACACATCATAGGGTGTCTGCTTTCGCACAATAAGCCGTACTTGATGTATTCCTTTCTACTCTGCGCCTGTTTGCCCCATAGAAACCATGTAATGTTTTTGTTTTCAGTGGATATATATTCAAGAAGCTCATTGCTGAAATTTTCCCATATCTTTATATGACTTCCAGGAACTCCCTGCTCTATTGTGAAATATGTATTGAGAAGCAACACTCCCTGCTTTTCCCAGGATTTGAATATCTCCATAGGAGGAAGTATATTGAATTCTTCATTTATGATTTCCTTCTGAATTTCAGAAAACGTTCTTATGTCTTCATAATTTTCTGTTTTTCGACTATCCTTGTGAATCAGTCTTACTATATTCTTGAGGGAAACTTGTCTGAACTTGTCATTCCAAGTGTTAAGATCTCCAACTTCGAAGCATCTTCCAGTTGCCCTTCCCTTTTCAGGATAGGGGTCCTGACCCAGAATGACCACCTTCACATCATTAAGGTCGTTTTCCATGAACCTTAAAACATTCTCAGGCTCAGGATTTATATCCTGACCTATTTTACCTGAGATTTCAAGTATTTCTTTTTTAATTTTTTCATCAAGAAATCTACTCCAACTTTCATGATGGTTTTCCGGATAAATATTCATTGTATCTCCCTTTGTCTACAGTATGAACATGTTTGTTATAAGCATATCCTTGATATTGTCAGTACTGTAACTTACTTCTCTAGAGGATGTTTTTTCAACTCCAGGATAATATGAAACCCTATAGGCATCCTCGTGTTTCTTGTATTCTATGGATACATCAAATTTTTCCGGTATCTCTATTTTACATTTGTCCATATTTTTAAGGGCTTCTACAGTCTTGATTTTAATAAGTTCAAGGGCATCCACCTGGGAAAGGCTAATTACTCCTCCTCCCACACCTTCCTTTAAAGGGGCTATAGAAATATGATTGTTGAACTTTTCAGCCCACTCACATATCATTCGGTCTCCGCTTATCATGATTACAGGAACGCCAAGGTCTGCAGCCGCATAGGCATGAAGAAGATATTCAGAACACACCATGTCGTTAATGATAATCTTCCCCAGTTCTAGATTCATTGTATGTGAAAGTGGACTTCCTTCCATGGATGCTGCTGAGTGATATCCTATGAATATTGCACCGTCATAGGTTTCATCTAACCCCTGGACCATTGAATATGGGCTTCCCGTCCAGCTTCTTACAATCTTTACTCCCTTTGGAAGCTCCTCGTAAAAGATGTTCTTTCCCGACTCATGAGCATCCTTAACAGTTATTTCACTTACTCCGTTTTCAAACAATGTTTCACATACAGCCTTAACCTCAAGGGTCATCTCCCTTGCGGCCCTTTCATGCTCCGTATTGTTGAGTTCCGTTTCAGACCAGGATACAACGCCTGCACAACCTTCCATGTCAGCACTTATAAATATCTTCATAACAACACCTCGGTATTTTTAGTTACATGATGCACCTAATTTACAAGAAGTTTAAATACTTCTTAGAGAACAAGATCCTCGTCCATTACAATTCCTTCAGATATAATGTTTGTATCTCCAATCAACATAAGCTTTTTAATTTCATTTTCTTCATTTGCTTCTATCTCAATGTTCAACTCTCCACCAGGAACTTTAATTTTAATTTCATTGCTCTTTACCAGATTCTGAAGATAAAGGACTATAGCTACTGATGCAGATCCTGTACCACAGGCAAGAGTGAAGTCTTCCACACCTCTTTCAAATGTTCTAACTATTGCAGATGCTTCTCCATCTACATCATAGAAATTGATATTTGCTCCTTTTGGAAATATCTCATGAAATCTAAGATACTTTCCAAGGTTGAATATCTCCTCTTTTGATATATCACCAAGTCCTTTGTATTCTATAACTCCATGGGGTACTCCCGGATTTCCAAGCTCCACATATGATATCGTATAGTCCACTTCGTCAATGGTTGCAATCTTGTCAAACTCTATTATTTCAGGATTATTAAGAACTACGGCAATAAGTCTTCCATCCTTGATTTCTCCTTCAACATTTCCAGCCGTAGTTTCAAAGACCATCTTTTCATCTGCAATTTTATTTATATATGCAAATCTAGTCATGCACCTTGCTCCATTTCCACACATTTCACCTATGCTTCCATCTGCATTGATGAAGACCATTCTGAAATCTGCATCTCCGTCAGCCTTATTAACTGCCATAAGTCCATCTGCTCCTATTGACAGTTGTCTTGTACACAGTCTCTTTGCCATTTCCTGCAATTTCTCGATACTAAATCCGTACTCTCTATTGTCCATTACGATGAAGTCATTTCCAAGCCCTTGCATCTTTGTATATTTAATATTCATGGTATTCTCCTCTTAAACTATTATTGTATTAATCATCTCTTCCTTATATTAAAACAAATAAAGGAGCTTTATACAAGCTCCTTTATTAATTTATTTATTCAATTAGCTCTTTACGTTGTTATCTTTACTTAACCTCTAGAACCATGTCATACCATTTGGCCCCACCGTGGACTGAATCCGAAACGCCAAGATTCTTGTAGCCAAAGGTTTCATAATATGCTATGAGATGATTCTTGCATGTCAATATCACAGATTCCTTGTTTTCTTTTGCTGCAAATTCTATGAAATGATTCATTAGCTTCCTGGCATATCCCTTGTGTTGATGATCCGGGTGTACGTCAAGACCAAAGATTACCAGGTTCTTGCCATCATCATGATGCAAGTCCATCGATTCAAAAAACGCATCTTTGATTTCCGAATCATCTGTAGCTCCTCCATTGACAAATCCGATAACTTCACCATTGATTTCTGCTACAAGGAATCCTTTCATATATGCTGAAAGTCTCTCTTTCATTGCTTCTTTAGGTGCTGCTTCTGGAGCCGGAAAGCATATAGATTCAATTTTTGCCACACTGTCCAGGTCGTTCATGCTTGCTGTTCTTATTTTGAATTCCGACATTTCCTTACCTCTCATTTAATCTATAAATTAATATTTTTTAACACTTAAATCTAATGTGCTTGAACCGCCTCTTCTTCAACTGATTCATCCAGCTTCTTCATTGTTAAGCCTGTAGCTGCATAGAACAATGAAAATAGTGGTGAAATCCATGATAGAAGACAGAATGGTATAAATGATACTACAGAAGCTCCAAGCATTGTAGCACCGAAGATTGCATTTGCATTCCAAGGTATGAGCCACGCGCCAAGGGTTCCGCTGTCCTCAAGAAGTCTTGAAAGATTTTCAGGTGCAAGTTTGTTCTTCTTGAATATAGGTTTCATGATTGTTCCTGGAACTATTTCAGCAAGAAGCATTGATGATCCTATCATGTTTGTAGTATATCCAATTATAAGGGTATAAAGAACAGTCTTGAATCTTGACCCTTCACAGTTATTTGCCATAGGCTTAACAAGTGCTCCAAGTATTCCAGATTCACTTAGCATACCAGTGATTGCCGCTGCCGAGAAAACTATAAGGAATGAACTTATCATGCTCATGATACCGCCTCTGTTTAGAAGCTTGTCTATGTAAGTAAGTCCGCTATCTACTGAATATCCGTCATAAAGGTATCCAAGTAACGCCTGGATGCTTTCTCCCTGTCTGAAGAATGCAACTGTCATACCCATGAAGGTTCCTGCAAGAAGGGCAATTATTGGTGGTGATTTTTTAACAAGTAGAATTATTACCACTACCAAAGGAAGAAGCTCGATAACTGAGAAATTGAATATTCCACTAAGTGATTCGATTGTATTGTTTACTATTGATGGATCGTAACCTGTTGCATCAAATCTTAATCCCAAAAATCCAAATATGATTGCACAAACTACATAGGCTGGCAAAGTTGTCAAAGTCATGTGCTTCACGTGAGTCATAAGAGGTGTTCCTGTTACCGCTGCTGCAAGGTTTGTTGTGTCTGACAATGGCGACATCTTGTCTCCAAATGCAGCTCCTGAAATTACTGCTCCTGCAGTCATTCCAACCGGAACTCCAAGGGCATTTCCTATGCCTACCATTGCAAGTCCTGCTGTTCCTATTGTTCCCCATGATGTACCTGTTGCCAAAGATGTAAACGAACAAACCAAAAGCGTTGTCAATAAAAATGCCTTAGGCGATATTACCTTAAGTCCAAGTACAATTATAAGCGGCACAGTTCCACTTGCTATTAGTGCTGCTATCATTGTTCCAACTATGAGGATGATGAAGTTGGCTTCAAGAGACTCCATTACAACCTTCCATCCAAATCCCTGAGTTTCCTTGTAAGTGTGTCCTGTTTTCATTACCAATGGTACTGTAAATATCCATGCAAGTACAAACATTGTTTCGATTGCAGCCCCAAAAACTATTGCGCCACCAAGTACAAATAAAAATACCAATCCTACTACCATTGCTGCATAACCAAATTTAATGTGGTTACCTCTTTCCAAAATCGAATCTGACATAATTTCCTCCTAAATTTTATATATTAGTGCTTTACACTTATTACCCTAATAATTCCTGCCTGCTGCATTTTTATTGAAGTTTTAAATTTCCAATATACTCTGCAGCACATAAATTAATCAATTAATCATAAAACGCTTTCTATTCTATTAAACTGTAGCCTCTTCACCTATTTTAAAGTCAAATTGATCCATCTTGGGGAACAATCCGTATAATCCACCTGTATGTATGAATAATATATTTATATACTTGCTAAAGGTTCCCTTCTTAATTTCATTGTAAAGACCGTACATTGCCTTTCCTGAATAAACAGGATCAAGTACTATACCTTCCTCTTTTGCAAATTCATGGATAAAGTCAAGCTCTTCGGCTCTGCTTATAGCATATCCATCGCCTACATACCCGTCTATCATATTAATATCATCCTTTGTAAATTCTACAGGTTCATTTGTATATTCAAAGCATTCCTTCAATATCTTCTCTACTGCACTTTTGAAGTATTCATCGTCGTCGCATACATTGAATCCAAATATTTCAGCGTCATTATTTGCCAGCTTGTTTCCGTAGAACATTCCAGCATAGGTACCACCTGATCCCACCGCAGTTACCACTGCATCAAATTTAACTCCAAGC
Organism: Dethiosulfatibacter sp.; assembly: GCF_983023055.1. Classification (NCBI taxonomy): domain Bacteria; kingdom Bacillati; phylum Bacillota; class Tissierellia; genus Dethiosulfatibacter; species Dethiosulfatibacter sp. The sequence goes on from NZ_CEZJXU010000040.1 coordinate 5,397, forward strand.
TCCTTTTCCTGTTCAAGTATTTCATTCATCGCATTTAGATAACCGAAGGTTCCTATGCCATTTGATGCTCCCTCTGGAATTATGTAAGCCTTGTGGCCCTTTTTGTCCAGCTCTTCCTTTATTTCAGCCATTATTTCCATTCTGCTGTTTGAGTATTCATCTGCAGTTACGAATCTTATGTCTGCTCCCATAACCATATCTAAAAAACAATTTCCTTCAAGATGCTTTTCACCCTTGTCTCTAAGAACAAGATACGATTTCATACCCAGTCTTGCAGCCACCGCCGCAGTAGATCTTGCATGATTCGATTGAATTCCTCCGCATGTAATGAGATAGTCACAGCCTGATTCCAATGCTTCCATAACTGTATATTCAAGTTTTCTTACTTTGTTTCCTGAATACTCCATGCCTGTCTGATCGTCTCTTTTAATGTAAATATTATGTCCTTCACATTTTTCAGAAAACCTTTCAAGCTTTTCAATCCTTGTTGGTAAATTTGCAATTAGTTTTCTTGATGGCAATTTCATATTGTCCTCCTGAATATTTTGAATGTTTAATTTTTCCATGAATATAATAAGTGCAATTCTCATGCCAACTATTTGGCGCTGAAAACTGCACTTTATTTAATCGCTTTCCATTTTTTTGGAAAAATAATGTTTAATTAGTGGTTGAACACGGCATTTTAAGCTATTCCATTTTTTTGGACAATTTTCCATTTTTTTGGACAACCGCTATGTTATATTCCTTTATTTTATTGTATAGAGAAGATTTTTTAATATTTAGGTCCTTCATAACACTTTCAAAATCATAATCATAGAAAATCAAAGCTTCCATCAAAACCTTTTTCTCCGCTTCCTTTGCATAGTACTTAATATCTCTGAACACATTTCTGGTTTCAACGCTTTCGTTTTCAAATATCAGACTGTCAGAAGTAATGATATCTTCTACTGTAAGGTTTACAGCCCTCTCCAATATGTTTTCAAGCTCCCTGATGTTTCCGGGAAAGGAATATGCTGAAAGTCTTCCTATGGCACTGTGGGAGAATTTTTTAAGGTCTACTCCTGCTTTGTGGCAGACCTTTGGCAGCAATTTGTCCACCAGTTCTTCAATATCATCTTTGATCTCTCTCAATGAAGGCATATTTATTGAAAGTACATTAAGCCTGTAATAAAGATCCTTTCTAAATCTTCTTTCCTTGACAGCTTCTTCAAGATTTATATTCGTAGCAGCAATTACTCTAGAGTCCACCTGTATTTCCCTGTCCCCACCCAGTCTGAAAAATCTCTTTTCCTGAATGATTTTCAAAATTTTTGCTTGAAGGTAAATATTCATGTCACCTATCTCATCAAGGAATATTGTACCTTCATGGGCAAGCTCAAACATTCCCTTCTTGCCCTTCTTACTTGCACCCGTAAAAGCTCCCGGTTCATAGCCGAACAATTCACTTTCAAGAAGATTTTCGGGGATGGAGGAGCAATTTATACTTATGAATGGAAAATCTTTTCTGGGGCTGTTCTCATGAATCTCCCTGGCCAGGAGAGACTTGCCCGTACCGCTTTCACCAAGGATTAAAAGATTTGAGTTTGAACCAGCTGCTTTTTCCGCCATTGCCTTGATCTGCCTGATTTTGCCGCTTCTTCCTATTATTGCAGGAAATTTCTCTACATACCCATTGGATAATTTAATGCTCTTCTGAAGCTTGTAAAGCTGAGTCACTACATAGTCCTTTTCCTTCATTGCTCTTTCAATATTGGAAAGATTTTCTACAATAAGTATGGCTCCCTTGATGCTTCCGTCATCTATGGGTTTTATGCTGCAAAGTGTGGGCATATTATTGAACTTATCAAATTTTTTTACATAGTCTTCTTCATTTCCAACCGCAACCCCTTTAAGTACCTCTATTGTATTGTTAGGTTGGAATACTTCACTGATTTTCCTATCCGTCAGTTCTCTTAATCTATAATACTGTCCCTTGCCTCTGAAAGAATTACCCTCCAAAAGCTCTCTCGGACTTTCCTTTCTGGAAGTGTATCCTAGGGACTGTACAAACTTAAGGTTTCCTGTTTTTCCATCCACTGCAACCATGTTTGAAATGGCATAAAAATAGTCAATTCTGTAAGAATCCTCACCATAGCCTATCTCTACATATTTTTCAATATTGTTTATAACCACATTGAAGAAAGTGTTCTCAAAATCTATGGAATAATCCTGGATATCCGAATATACATGCTCGTTAATGCAGTAGGGTTCTATATTTTCTGACATGTATCTTCCTGCCATTACAAAGGAGTGTCCATATTCTATTTTACCAGAATATCCAAGCTTTTTTAGTGATTCGGCATCAAGATACCCGTCATCGGCACCCAGACTATTTGTAGCTATACAAATTATATCACCCTCTTCAAGCTTTCCTTCAGTATGGTTTATTGTACCTGTATCCATGAATCCAAATATTTCCCTTGCTGCATCGTTTATGAGCCGAATCCTTTCTTCACTGTCTATGAGAACAATGCCTTCAGACAATGCATTATAAATAGTTTTACTTACCCTGTTTAACATCATCTCTCCCTATGAGTTTTTCTTATTTGTTCCTAAATTATATCATCTTTAAATTTTTTTTCAAATAATTTGTTTTTTGGCACGGTTTTCGCATATAAATATGTTAAAATTAAAAGGAGATTAATTATGTTTGAAACCAAAAGGAGATTAAATATGTTCGAAATCAAAAACAATGAGTTATTCATAGACAATTGTTCAACTTTAGAATTAGTGAAAAAATACAATTCCCCTTTATATGTTTATTCAGAAAATAAGATTATAGAAAACCTGAATGAAATCAAGGATGCTTTCACCGAAAAATATCCAAACACCCATGCTGCCTATGCCTGCAAGGCTTTCTGTACTCTTTACATGTGCAAACTTCTAGAAAAAGAAGGATTTTGGCTTGATGTTGTAAGCGGAGGAGAGCTATACACTGCTATCAAGGCAGGTTTTCCAATGGAGCATATTGAATTCAATGGAAACAACAAAACAAGAGCCGAGCTTGAGCTTGCACTTGACAATAAAATAGGAAGAATAGTTGTAGATAATGTATCAGAGCTTTATTTCCTTGAAAAACTTTGTGTTGAAAAGAACACAACAACAAAAATACTTTTCAGAATAACACCAAATGTATCCAGTGACACCCACGAGTTCATAACTACAGGAAAGAAAGACTCCAAATTCGGAATACCTCTAGATAATGATATTGTCTATCCTGCCATAAAATACGCAATAGACTCTGAATCTTTTGATTTTCTTGGATTCCACTTCCATGTTGGATCACAGCTTCACGACAACAATTCACATGTTGGTGCTCTTGTGGTTATTCTCAAGCTATTAAAGGATACCAAGGAAAAATTTGGCTACGATGTAAAAGACTTCAACATGGGTGGAGGATTCGGAATAAAATATACAGATGCGGACAAGCCTATTCCAATTTCGGATTTTGTTGATCCTGTAATGGAAAAGTTGATTTCATTCTGTATGGAAAACAATCTTAAAATGCCTGCTGTATCAATGGAACCTGGACGATTCATCGTAGGTGAAGCCGGAATACAGCTTTATACAATAGGAAACATAAAAGAAATACCTGGTATTAGAACTTATGCAGCAGTAGACGGTGGAATGACCGACAATGTAAGACCAGGTCTTTACGGTGCAGAATATGATGGTATCATAGCCAACAAGGCTGAAGAGGAAAAAAATACAACTGTATATATTAGCGGTAAATGCTGCGAATCCACAGACATAATAATCAAGGATTTCAAATGTCCTCAGCCCGAAATGGGAGATATCCTTGCAGTATTTTCAACTGGTGCCTACGGTTATTCAATGGCTAACAACTACAACAAAAACCCTATTCCAGCAGTCGTAATGGTGAAGGATGGAGAGTCAAAACTTATCGTAAAAAGACAAACTTATGATGACATGATCATGAATGAAATGTTATAATAAGGGCACAGCAACAGACTAAAACATTTAAGAGGTGATGACATGTTTAGAGTGATAGTCAAAGGAAT
>NZ_CEZJXU010000041.1:0-9454 GCF_983023055.1 Dethiosulfatibacter sp.
GCACATTCAGGACAGTTTTCCTTGTCGTAAGTTTCGAAGAAAATCTCTACTGCGCTGTAGATTGGAAGATCTATCTTACTTACCTTTCTGTCTACAAGACATCCTATTCCGATTACCTTACCACCAAGTTCCTCTAGAACTTTTGCAGTTTCCATGGATGACTTACCAGTAGTAACAACATCTTCCATTATAAGAATCTTGTCACCTTCATTTATTTCGAATCCTCTTCTAAGAGTCATTATATTGTCAACTCTTTCAGTGAAGATAGTCTTCATGTTAAGCTGACTTCCAAGCTCATATGCTGCTCTTATTCCACCCATAGCAGGTCCAACGATTACATCTATATCAAGATCCTTAACCTTCTCAGCAACTACTGCAACAACCTTGCTTGCCTTGTCCGGGTACTGCATTAGCTTTGCACACTGCATATACTTCTGACTGTGCTTTCCCGATGAAAGCAGAAAATGTCCCTCAAGAAGTGCTTCACTTTCCTTAAACAAATTTAAAATATCCATGTTATCCTCCATAATTTCAATTCTATTAACAATTATTAGTATTTATCAGTACATTCTCCACAAACTATTGTGGTTGTGCACAATAGGTATCAACAATAACACTTAAATATATTCAAATTGTTGTACCGGTAGCTAAACACCAACGCTTCAAGGTGTTTTGTAAATCTTAACTTTCTTAACCTAGAGTAGACAGCCTATGGAAATAAAATCAAATATCAGCGAGGTTCGTCAATCAACCTTATTAGTAAAAGATTGACGTTCCGAGTGAACAGGGAGCTAAATATGATTTAATTTCGAACCGGCTCAATCAATACTAAACTATTCCAATAATATCGCTTATATCCTTTATTCCTTCAGCATCAAGGAATTCTTCCATTTCTCTTATTATATCTACACAGATATCTGCTTTGACGAAGTTTGCTGTTCCAACCTGTACAAGTGATGCTCCTGCCATCATAAACTCTATAGCATCCTTTCCTGAGCTTATACCGCCCATTCCACACACGGGTATCTCTACTGCCTTTGCAGCCTGATGAACCATTCTAAGAGCTATAGGCTTAACTGCAGGTCCTGATAGTCCGGCGTAGGTATTGTTGAATACTGCCTTTCGCTTGTAAATGTCTATTGCCATTGCATTTAGTGTATTTATAAGTGAAAGTGCATCTGCCCCTGCTTCTTCACAGGCTGCAGCCATTTCAGAAATGTTTTCTGCATTTGGTGAAAGCTTTACCATGAGAGGCTTTTTACATATTTCCTTTACAGCCTTTACGGTTTCATATGCAACTTTTGACTTTATTCCAAAAGCCATTCCCCCAGCCTTTACGTTTGGACAGGAGATATTAAGCTCTATGATATCAACATCCGTATCATTTAGGAGCCTGATTCCCTCCAGATAATCCTCAAGAGTTCCTCCGCCAAGGTTTGCTATGATGTTTGTATTGTAGGTTTTCATCTTTTCTATTTCCTGGGAAATAAATCCTTCAACTCCTGGATTCTGAAGACCTATGCTGTTCATAAGACCCATTGGAGTCTCCCAAAGCCTTATTCCAGTGTTACCAGTCTTGCCATTAAGAGTTAGTCCCTTTGAGCTAATGCCTCCTAGGATTCCAACGTCATATATTTCATTGTAATCCTCACCGAAGCCGAAGGTTCCACTTGCAGCTACAACGGGATTTTTAAAATCATTTTCTAAAAAACATACTTTCATATTTGCCATATGTAATTGCTCCCATCAGTTATTCGCTTATTACAAGTTCGCTTCCCTTGAATACGGGTCCATCCTTGCATACTCTCTTATTCCCATTTATTGTTTCAGTTACACATCCAAGACATGCTCCAACTCCGCAGGCCATTCTCTTTTCGAGAGATGCGTAAATATCTATTTTATGATCCACACAGGTCTTTATTATCTTATTCATCATTATGTCAGGACCGCAGGTAATCACTGTCTTATACTTATCGTAGTCCACGCAGTCAGTTACAAATCCCTTTTTACCAACACTTCCGTCTTCAGTTGCTACTATTACATTTTTGCCAGTATTTTCAAAATCTTCAATGGAATATACTATGTCCTTGAATCCAAGGAATATGTCCATATCTGCTTTCTTCATTTCCTTTGCAAGGTAAAGTAGTGGAGCCGTTCCTATTCCTCCGCCTATGACAGCAGTCTTTCCCTTTATTGCTTCAAGATCGAAGCCATTTCCTAAAGGTCCAAGTAACTGAACTTCCATATTATCATTCATCTTGCTCATCATGTCTGTTCCATGTCCTGATACTCGATACAGAAGAACAAGGTTTCCGTCACAATAGTCATGAACACTGATTGGTCTTGGGAGAAGGTAGTCTCCATTTAGACCCTTCACCATGTAAAACTGTCCCGGAACTGGTTTAGTATCTACAGCAATTGTCATCTTGTAGATTCCACTGCTTATTTCTATATTTTCAATTATTCTGGAAAGAGAAGTTTTCATTTCTTAAGTTCCTCCCAGATCTCGTCTCTCATTTTAACAGTTGCCCTTTCAGCAGCCTTTGCAAAGTCCATAGGGTCAGATCCGTCTTTCTTGTATGCCATGATTATTCCCCTTGAAGAGTTTACAACTCCGCCATTACCCGCAATAAGGTAGGGAGCTACATCCTTTGCTCCTCCGCCCTGGGCACCGTATCCAGGTATGAGAAGAAACATTGACTTAACTTCTTCTCTAAGTTTTATTCCCTCTTCGTTGTTTGTACATCCCACAACTCCTCCAATTGAGCTAAAGCCGCAATCTCCCAGGTAATCCTGGCTTAATTCCTGAAGCTTATCTCCTACTGAAGAATAGAGGTATTTTCCCTCTTCATTCTTAATATATTGAAAGTCCCTTGCTCCCTGATTTGATGTTCTAACCAGTACAAAGATTCCTTTTTCTTCATTCTTAATATAGTCTAAAAATGGTTCCAGACTATCATTTACACCCATATATGCATTTAGAGTTATGAAGTCCCCTTCAAAATCTCCGGTAAAATGTGCCTTTGCATACATTTCGGCAGTCTTCATTATGTCGCCTCTTTTGATGTCACAAATGCTTATGCTTCCCTTTTCCTTGATGTATTTAAGTGTATCAGAATATGCCTTAAGTCCTTCAAGTCCAAGTGCTTCATAATATGCTACTTGTACCTTGAAGCAGGCAGCTTTGTCATATGTTCTGTCAATAATTTCCTTGTTGAAATTGAAAATGGCTTCGCCTTTAGTTTCAAATTTCCTGGCAAATTCCTCTGGAAGGTATGAATAGTCCGTATCAAGTCCTACACATACATGTCCTCTTTCTTCTACTGCTCTATAAAGCTTGTCTACTATCATAGTCGGCTCCTTTATATACTATATTTCCGTTTTTGATGGTCATCATCACTTTTCCGAATACCTTTTTTCCGTTAAAGGGAGTGTTCTTTCCCTTTGATACAAACTCTGAACTGTCTATTTCATATTCCGTGTCCGTTTCAACCAGCACAATGTCTCCATCATATCCTTCTTTAATGAGACCCTTGTTAAGTCCAAGAATTTTAGAAGGATTTTCCGACATTATTTTTGAAAGGTCATTCAGTGTGACGTTATTTTCCCTCACCAGAACAGTATAACATATGGGGAAGCTTGTTTCTATGCCTGATATACCAGGAGAGCCCTTTTTCTTGTCTTCTTCAGTATGTGGCGCATGGTCTGTACCAATTGAATCAACAAAACCGCTTTTTACTGCATTAATTATGGACTCTATATCCTTTTTTTCCCTCAATGGAGGATTCACCCTGTAACCAAGGCTGCTATCTCCAAATATATGGTGTGGAGTAACCTCGAAGGTTATTGGAAGACCTTCCTTCTTTGCAGCGACTAACCTGTCTACAGCTTCAACGGTACTTACATGTGCCATATGGAGTCTGCATCCCGTTATTCTGCAAAGATCTATATCTCTAAAGGTCATTAGATTTTCAGCCAGTCTCATGTCCGTATCTGAAAAATAGTGATCTTCTGCATGGGACACCACTGTTAGTCCATTTTCCTTTGCATAGATCATTGCATCATACATGAGCTTGTCATTCATTACTCCCTTTCCGTCGTCTGTAATGAACCTTGTGGCTGTCATTACATCGTCAAGGTGGTCAAGGGACTCTCCCTTAATGCCGTCTGAAATCGTTCCTGCCTGAAGTATTTCAATGAGACCAATCTCATTTCCTCTGTTTATTACCTTGTTTATAACTTCCGAGCTGCTGCATGGTGGGTTTGTGTTTCCCATGAGAAGTACAGAAGTGTATCCACCCCTTGCTGCAGCCTTGCTTCCTGTTTCCAGTGTTTCCTTGTATTCGAATCCAGGCTCTCTGAAGTGTGTATGGGTATCTGCAAATGACGGCAGGGCTGTAAGGCCCCTGCCGTCAATAATTTCATAGTCCATGTTATCAGATATCCCTGATGGATTCTTGATGATTCCATTTTCAATTACTATTTTTCCATATTCTGTTTTGTTTGAATCAACTATTTTTACATTTTCTATGATTATATTCATATCTATACCTTATAAATCCTGATTGTTAGGTTCGTATGCCTGGTCACAGTATATACACCTGTAGACTTTTTCTTCCCTGTCAACAAGTCTGAATTCATGATCAATTTCCTGCTCTATTGAAGTGATACATCTAGGATTTTTGCACTTTGCAACATTTTTCACACTTTCAGGAAGCTCAAGATTAAGCTTATCAACTATCCTGTTGTTATCAATTACATTTATTGTTATATTGTGGTCAATAAACCCTAATACATCAAGATCTACGTCTATTTCATTTTCAATTTTAATTATATCTTTTCTTCCCATTACCTTTGAAGAAACATTTTTTATAAGTGCAACTGTAAAATCCGCATCGTCAAGTTTTAGGTATTTGAAAATTTTCATTCCCTTTCCTGCAGCTATATGGTCTATTACAAGTCCCTTTTCTATAGAATCTATCTTTAACATACTTCTACCCCCAACAATTTAGTTATGAGTGCCATCCTAACATACATTCCGTATTTAGCCTGTGGAAAGTAAGCCGCTCTTGGATCATCGTCTATTTCAACGGAAATCTCGTTTACTCTTGGAAGTGGATGAAGTACACACATATCTTCCTTAGCCATTGTCATTTTTTCCTTATCAAGGATGTATGAATCCTTAAGTCTTATATAATCAGCTTCATTGAAAAATCTTTCTCTTTGAACCCTTGTCATGTAAAGGATATCAAGTTCTGAAATAACTTCTTCAAGTCTTTCAACTTCCTTGTACTCCATGTTTTTCTTTTCAAGAGTCTCTTCTTTAATATAGTCTGGTATTTTTAATTCATCTGGTGAGATAAGTACGAATTTTATGTTTGAATATCTTGAAAGTGCCTTTATTAAGGAATGAACCGTACGTCCGAATTTAAGGTCTCCGCAGATTCCGATTGTAAAATCAGTTAATCTTTTTTTACGCGATCTAATTGTGAGAAGGTCTGTAAGTGTCTGTGTTGGATGCTGATGACCTCCGTCTCCTGCATTAATTACCGGAATTGGTGAAGTAAGTGATGCTACCTTTGGTGCACCTTCCTTGGGATGTCTCATGGCACATATGTCTGCATAGCATGCTATTGTTTGAATTGTGTCCTTTACGCTCTCTCCCTTTGATGCGGATGAGCTTCCTGCTGATGAAAATCCAAGTACGCTTCCACCAAGTCTAAGCATTGCAGCTTCGAAACTAAGTCTTGTTCTTGTGCTTGGCTCATAGAAACATGTAGCTAGCAGTCTGCCTTTGCAAACATCTCCGTATTTCTTTGGATCTGCTATGATATCGTCAGCCAAATCAAATATGCTGTCTAGTTCCTCCACAGTGAAATCCATTGGGTCGATTAAGTGTCTACCTTCTAACATAATTTCCTCCTTTTAGTCTCTCTGGACTATTTTAAAGTATTAAATCTAAAGTCTAATTATTGAATCAAAAAAGCCTTCCTCTGCTTGACGAGAGGAAGGCGTAAATTTGCCGCATCTTGTTTATTAACTTCTTCCTTTTCAGCCTCTCGTGCTAATTTAAAGGTTCAATTTCATATAAAATACTACAATTTCAAGGAAATGTCAATAGTTTCACAAGAAAAAAACTATAAGAAATGTATATATTTTTTTGAAATGTATATTCATGCGTGCTTGCGGGTTTTAATAGATTGATATATGTATTTACTATACCAGCTTGCTGTATGCTCTTTTTTCTCTTGTTCGCGGCATAGCCTTTTCATTTATATTTGAAAGGGCTTCCACTATGGATTCAAGTTGGTCTCCTGGAAATCCTGCGTAGAGGTGGTTATCAGGTACGCTTGTGGCATTCCTGCAGCCGTAGCACCCAACGCTTACATTCATTTCCTGAGTTTGATGTGGAATCACTGTCATATCAACACATGTGCCGTTTGAAATACTGGTACTGAAATTGAGTCTTCCACCTTCCTCGTGTATGGAAGCAAGACTCAGCCACATTATCTGCTCCGGAAGTGTTTCCAAAACGACGACATCAGGGTCAAAATCAATATTGTCTAGTGATGCCAGCGCTATCCCCTTGTAACTGTCCTGTTCGAATCTAGGCATAGCCTCCATTGTTTTCTGTGCGCCTTCCTTTTTGAATGAACCAAGTATTGACAAAAACTCCCCGTTCATAAGCTTTTCAGGAACAGGTCTGAATCCCAATGCAGAAGCACCATTTGCACAGGAGATATTGTCCTTTGTAGCCAGAAGCTTGTTTCCTTCCCTTGCCTTCATAATAAACTGGCAGAATGTATATTTATTGTCTGAATGATAATCCTCTGGAAAATCCTCATCCTTCAGCAGCTTTATTCCCACTGCAGGTTGTTCCATTTTCAGTATATCACTTAATTTTTTAGATAAGTCCTTGTAATCCATTAATTATTCCTCTCTTTATTGTTGTCTTTATATATATTAACCCCTATCGAAACGGGTATATTCCTAAAAACTCTAATTAAAATTATATTTCAGAAAGATAGATTTGTAAAGTAGTTATTTAGCTTTCCACAACAAGAAAAAAACCCGCTTCTGGATTTGCGGGTTTCTGTACTTATTACTATACAACTTGTTAGGAGCTATTATTGTTAAAACCTATCTTCAAACTGTTTCTGCAATTCATCTCTGAAATCTGGATGAGCTATGTCAATTAATGCTTTTGCCCTATCTTTCAAAGTCTTTCCCTTTAGATTTGCTATACCGTATTCAGTAACAACATAGTTCACATCATTTCTTGATGTGGTAACTGCACTTCCCTCAGTAATGAATGGAACTATTCTCGATACCCTGCCCTTAGATGCTGTTGACGGCATTGCGATAATAGATTTTCCTCCATTAGCCATACTGGCACCTCGAACGTAATCAACCTGTCCTCCAACACCACTGAATTGCTTAAGTCCAATAGATTCAGATACTACCTGACCCATGAGGTCAACTTGAATACATGAATTAATTGATATCATATTATCATTTTGCATTATAACTTTTGGATCGTTGACATAGTCAACTGGATAAAATTCCACATCTTCATTGTTGTCTACAAAATCATAAAGCTTTTTAGTTCCCATTAAAAATGTTACAACCATCTTATCCTTGTGAAGTGTCTTTTTCTTATTGTTTATTACTCCTGATTCTACAAGATCAATAACTCCATCTGAAAACATTTCAGTATGTATCCCCAGGTCTTTCTTATCTTTAAGAAACATAAGAACTGCATCAGGTATTGCACCAATACCCAACTGTAATGTATCTCCATCCTCAATAAGCTTGGCACAGTTTTCACCAATTGATTCTTCAATTTCACCGATATTAGGTGGCTTCAGTTCCGCCAGGTCATATGAAGTTTCAACTATACAGTCTATATCAGAAACATGTATAAAGGAATCTCCCATGGTTCTTGGCATTTTATTATTAACTTCTGCAATTACAATCCTTGCTGCCTCTGCTGCAGGCTTTGTATAGTCTACAGAGACTCCAAAACTGCAATATCCATTCTCATCCGGTCTGCTTAAATGCACCAAAGCAACATCTACATCCATATAGCCTTCTGTGAACAATTTAGGAACCTCTGAGAAAAAACAAGGAGTATAATCCGCCCTACCTGTGTTAACTGCTTCTCTTGTACTTCCCGCAACAAATAATGCATTATGTCTGAAATGTCCATCCATCTCAGGCTTGGTATACTCACCCTTGCCCATTGCTACCATATGTACTATTTCTACATTCTCATAATTTTTCTTGTTTTTAACCATTGCCTCTACTAATTTGAAAGGTTCTGCAACTGCATGTCCAAGTACTACCCTGCTGTTTGAGGGAATGTATTTGACAGCATCCTCTGCAGTGAATAGTTTTGACTTGTAATTCTTTTCCCAGTTCAATTTATCACCTCTTTAATTTCTTTCTTCCCTTAAGTATATCCTTTGCTAAATCAAGCAAATCGTCGCTTATGACTGTAGTCATGACTACTTCCTTTATCTCAGGGATTTCTTTTTTTAATTCCATCAATACAATTTCCTGAAGGGTATCGCTTGCCGAGGCGCACCCGCTGCACGCCCCAAGCATTTGAACCTCTACAACATTGTTCTCAATATTTATTAATTTTATAGCTCCATTATGCTTTGCCAATATGGGTTTTACATTTTCATTTAATATTCTAACCACTTTTTCATTCATTTTATCACCCTGTTTTTCTAAAATATTAACAAGATCCATGTGCTTCTTTCATCTCTTCTGTAGCGTTCAAAGACTTGTCTTCTTCCTCTGGAAACAGATAAGTATCAAATGCAGGTTTGTGGAACATATTTACTATTATGCAAAGTATTATACCTGCTGCAAGACCCCATGCAGCACCTCTTGTTGCAAGTACGGCACCCATTACACCAGCAATACCAAGATCATTGAATGTACGTGCCTTCATAACTCCTACCCTCACTGATACATATCCCTGTATAAGCATTGTAGATGCTAATGCAATACCAAGAATAGGTTTGCAAAGTGTAACTATCGGCAGAAGTAGGTATCCTGTCAAAGTACCAAATCTGAATGATCCTGCACCTCCATTTATTGAATCCATTGCATCTTTTCCCTGCTTGTATCTTTCACATACTACAACTTGCATAGCTGCCCAAAGAGGTCCACACATTGTCAAGTCAGGTCCTATGATTGACATTATCAAATTTCTAAGTCCAAAGATTAAATGAGATCTATTCGGATTATAATCAATTTTTTCATCTGGTCTAAATTTAGCCACATCATCCAGCAAAGCTTGAGATTGAATCATATCACCAAACAATACAATATAACACGATATTACCATTGGAAGTCCTTTTATGAACATGCTAGCTGGTGGGAATCCTATGCCAAAGAAAGTCCATTCACTAAATAGTACACTAAATGCAGGCTTTGTAAT
>NZ_CEZJXU010000042.1:0-5487 GCF_983023055.1 Dethiosulfatibacter sp.
CATTGTCAGTCAATATGGAAAGCATCTGAGTAAGTTTCAATTGATCTCCTGAAATAACAACACCTTCTTCCAGATTCTTATGAATAGAAATACCCCTGATTTTGAATTTTTCAGCAAACTTATCCACAGTCCTGCTGCAAATGTTTGTGAAATCCATATCGTCACTTCTCAAGGTCACCTGGTTTGCATCAATCTTCGCAACCATGAGAAGCTCCTCAACAAGCTTTGACATTACCTCCGTCTCTGAATAGGCATTATCAAGCCACATCCTGTTCTCCCCAATGGTACCAGAGTCATCGCACATGGCAGCATCAAGGTTTGTCTGGATTACCGTCAATGGAGTTCTAAGCTCATGTGATGCATCGGCTATGAATTCCTTCTGCTTGTTCCAGGACTCCATTACAGGCTTGATGCTCTTTCCAGCCAAATACCAGGATATTACTGCCAGAATAAAGGAACTTACAACTATAAGAAACAACAAAGAGTGCTTCAGATGTTCAAGAATGAACACTTCCATACTTCTGTCCTGATATAACTGTACCACTCCAGTCTTCGCTCCATTGTTAAAAAACCTTGTATAAATCCTGTATTCCACATCGTCAATTTTATCCAGTGAAAACATAGCTTCCCTGTTTTCATAAGAATCAAAAACATATTTCTCGAATTCACTAAATGGGATATCATCATTATTTTTTACATAAACAAGGTCAAGCATCTGGTCGTAAATTACATAGCCCAGCCTCAGTTTTGAATCGTTTACTGAAAACATTCCTTTGATTTTATCTGTTATCTTCTTCTCATCAAAGAGCTTTGGATGCATATAATCATCAAATAAATTGCTTTCACTGACTATTATCTTTTTTGCAGTTTCTTCAAGCAAACTTTTTGACGACCTATCTATTAATTGACTGGTTGCAAAATAAACAGTGGAGGACAGAAATGATAAAAACACTACAAGAATCACAAGAGTCGAACATGTAAACCTGATTCTTAACTTTCTAAACATATCATCTCTCCTTAAGAATATACCCTATTCCCCTAACTGTTTCTATTTTGCACTTTGAATTTTCAAGCCTTTTTCTAAGATGGTGTATATATATTTCTATATTATTTTCAAGTACGTCTGTTTCGAGACCCCATAGCCTATCTATTATCTGTTCCCTTGTAAATACCTGTTTTGGTCTGTTGATCAGCATTTCCATAAGATCCCCTTCCTTCTTAGGTATCTTCGACGAAATATTTCCTACATTCATAACAAGATTTTTAGGGTCGTATTCCAAGTCATTAAACTTGAATATCTCTCCTTTGTATTCCATGTTTTTTCTTCTTCCAAGGGCGTGGATCCTGGCAATGAGTTCCTTGGTTGCAAAGGGCTTTATAAGATAATCATCTGCCCCTAATTCAAGTCCCTTGACTCTGTCGTCTACGGTGTCTTTTGCCGTAAGCATGAGAACAGGAGTGTTTATGCCTTTCTTTCTCATGCTTTCAAGTATCTCAAGACCAGTGACGTTAGGTAGCATTATATCCAGGACCACAACATCATAAATGTCCTTTTCGGAAAGCATAAGACCTTCCTCTCCGTCGTTTGCTATCTCCGCATCTATCTTCTGCTTTTTTAAAAGAAACTGAAGAGCCTGAGTCAACTTGACTTCGTCTTCAACTATAAGTATTTTCATATTCTCACACTTCAATCCTTCCATCTTATTTCCATCATGTTTAAATCCTATTTAAATCAATTTCAATCTCAATTTCATAAATCCAGTTGATTTCAATAACTTCACATAATATTTAATACAGTATATACTATTTTTATATTATATTAAAGTGTCAAAACCTCTATTCATATCTTAGTGCATCTACCGGCTTGAGCTTAGAGGCCTTGTTGGCTGGATACATGCCGAAAAATATTCCAACAAAAAGGGAAAACCCAAACGCTATGGTTATTACTTCAAGATTAATAACCGACTTTATATCCATCATATTGCTTATGATGTTTGTAGCTCCTATTCCAAGACCTATTCCCACCAGTCCACCAAGACAGCTTATGACGGAAGATTCTATGAGAAACTGTGTAAGTATATTACTCCTTCTTGCGCCTATAGCTTTTCTTATGCCTATTTCCCTTGTTCTTTCGGAAACAGTAACAAGCATTATGTTCATTATGCCTATTCCTCCCACTATCAGCGATATACCTGCAATTCCTCCAAGCATGAGTGTAAGGGTGGCTGTAATTTCATTGAGGGTGGACAAAAGCTCCTCCTGATTGAATATCTTATAGGAATCCTCATCTTCATAAATCTCAAGAAGATATTCCTCTATATTTTCCTGGGTATTTTCCGATCCGTATTCAGCATTTCCCTGAATTACAACACTTCCTATTGACTCGGATTTGAACTGTCTCATGCCTGTTGTAAAGGGGATTATGACTATTTCATTGTTGTTTCCCATCATTGAGCTTTCCTTTTCTTCAAGAACTCCTACAACAGTATATTTCTCTCCATTTACTGATATTTCACTGTCAATAGGACTAATATCACCGAAAAGCGTATCGGCAGTATCATAGCCTATTACTGCAACCTTGTTTCTGAAATCCACATCAATGGGATTAATAAATCGGCCATATAATACAGCATAGTTCTGAATTTCAGCATATTCTTCATTTACACCAAGAACTGATAAACTGTCTTCGGATTCAGTTCCATACTTTACAGTTGCATTTTTGCTAATACTTGGAGAAATCTTTTCAACTCCTTCAACGAAAGCCAGTTCCTCAATATTTTCATTGCCAAAATCTACTGAGCTGTCGAATATTGACAACGATAAAAGATTTGATCCCATGTCTTCAATACTTTCAGTTACATCAGCTGTAGCTCCCTGTCCAAGGGACACCATCACAATAACGGAGAAAACTCCGATTATTATTCCAAGCATTGTAAGAAGAGTCCTCATCTTATTGGCAAGAATGGATTTAAGCGCCATTTTCAAGGTGTTTTTCAAGCTCATATTCATCTAATTCACCTTCCTGTCTATTATGAGTCCGTCCCTTATTGTTATCTGCATATTCGATCTTTCTGCAACCTCTATGTCGTGGGTGATTACAAGTATGGTCTTTCCTTGACCGTTCAGATTGTCAAGTATTTTCAGTACTTCATTTCCTGATTTCGTATCAAGATTTCCAGTAGGCTCATCTGCAAGCAATACTGCAGGATCACCCACAAGTGCTCTTGCAATTGCAACCCTCTGTTGCTGTCCTCCTGACAATTCAGTAGGTCTGTGATGCATCCTATCCGTAAGTCCCACACTGTATAGAGCCTCCTCAACCTTTATTTTCCTTTCCCTCGACTTGACTCCTCTATATATCAGTGGAAGCTCGACATTTTCATAGGCATTGAGTTTTGACAGAAGATTGAATTTTTGAAATATGAAGCCTATTTTCTCATTTCTGATTCTGGCAAGGGAATTCTCATTGTAGGTTGAAATTTCCTTTCCATCAAGATAGTATTCTCCAGTGGTAGGCAGGTCCAGACATCCCAGTATGTTCATAAGTGTTGATTTCCCAGACCCTGAAGGACCTATAATGGAAACAAACTCTCCTTCTCCTACTTTGATGGTTACTCCCTTTAGAACCTCCAGCTCTATCTCACCCATATAGTATTTTTTTGTTACATTTCTGATATCAATCATTGCTCTTTACCCCCGGTTGACCTCTTGACTCCGCCCATTCCAGGTATTTTCATGTTGTCAAAGTCGTTTTCGGTGGATATTGCTTCATTGTAATAAATCAAATCTCCCTCACTTAGTCCTGCCACAATTTCAACATTCTTGTCGTTTGTAATTCCAACCTCCACTTTTACAGACGTCAAGTTACCTTCTTCATCCTTTGTCATTACCACATATTTATTTCCCATTCTCTTAATTGCAGCTACAGGTACTAATAGAGTTTGACTTTTCTCTTCAATGATTATCTCTGCATCCACATTCATTCCCGCCATCATTTCTTTTCTGTCCTCAATCAATACTCCAACCTCATAGGTTGTCACACCATTCTGACTGTTTCCGCTTAAAGAAATCTTGTTAACAATACCGCTGAAAACCTCCCCTTCAAATACGTCACATTGAACAATTACACTCTGTCCCTTTGTTATATTCAATATATCCAGTTCATCTACGGATATTACAATCTCCATATTATCAAGATTCGCAACCTGAAAAAGCTGATTTCCCTTCTCTACATAACCCTGTTCATCGACATATACTGAAAGTATCGTACCTCCTATTGGAGATGTCACAATCGAATCTTCTTCATTAAGCTCATCAAGCGCCAGTTTCTTCTGTACTACGATCAACTCCTTCTGCTCTATTTCCTTTATAAGATCGCTACTTGCAACAACAGCAATAAGGTCTCCCTTGCTCACATAGTCTCCACTATTGTAATAAAGCTTATCTATTTCTCCATTGTATGGAGAATAAACCTGCCTCAAATCATTAGAAACAGCCGTTCCTGAATAAGGGGAAGTAAATATGCCCTTTGCATTTTCTATTGTAATTTTAACTGGAGACCCTTCAGACAAAGCTCCCTGGTATTCTATTTCAACTTCAGTAAGATAGCCCACTGATCCGCCTCCAGTGGCTGCAGGCGTCTTGTTTACCGCCGTCACCTTACCGTCAAGGTTAATGAGATAATCCGAAAGGAATACTAACGCTTCGTCTCCAATACTTATATTTTCAATTTGAGTATTTGTGAAATATGACTGCACCTTTATGAGGTTCACCTCTGTCAATTCGGCAATCTTGCCGTTCTTGCCAACCTCGTCTCCTTCTTCTACATCGAAGCTTACAGTTCCATTATTTTCTGCATAAATCTTAAGCTCTCCTGCAGTTTCGTACAAATCATTCAAATCGCTTTCAACAACAGCCAAATTATATTCCGCCAGATCTATCTCAAGCTGCTGGCTTTCATCGTCGCTTTCTATTTCATAGATAGCAAGGATTCCATCTTCCAGGACGACCTGTCCTTCCTCTACATAAATACCATCAATGCTGCCTTCTACTTCAGATGATACAATTCTTACATCGGAAGGTTCAAGACTGCTGCTTCCAGTTATGGACTTTTTTATATCATCCTTTTTTACAGTATACTCAATTTCCTTGATATTGCCAGCTGTTTCATCTTCTGTTTTTGATTTCATTACACTGTTATATCCATAGACTCCTATTGTAATAATTATCACCATCACTATTAAAATCACTATCTTCTTTTTGCTTTTATTTCCTTTGTTCATAACAACCTCCATGTCTTTATACTCTTATTATAAGCCAGTTGTCTTAAACAAAGCTTAATAAAACAAATAAAAAAAAGACTTCCCTTTGAACTTGTCACAGGAAAATCTTGATTTTACTATTGAAAGATACCTACTGGAAGAACTGTTATTCATACCTCAATGCATCCACAGGTTTAAGCTTTGCTGCTTTACCGGCAGGATATAC